>JANLJK010000261.1 GCA_029255525.1 Pseudolabrys sp. | reverse complement strand
CCGTGTATAACAAGGTCGAGCATGCTTATGCCCGCATGATGACGTGGCTGGTCGGCTATGCCACCGTCATGGTCATCCTGGCTCTGGCCGTCACCGGCCTGACGCTCTACGGCTTCTCGCGGCTCGCCACCGGCTTCATCCCGATCGAGGACCAGGGCTATATGTTGGCGACCGTGCAGTTGCCGGACGGCGCCTCGCTGCCGCGTACGCAAAGCGTGCTCGACAAGGTCGGTGAGGCGGCGCGCAAGACGCCCGGCGTCGACAAGGTCATCACCATCGCCGGCGTGTCGGCGCTCGACAACAACGCGTCGCTGTCCAGCGCCGGCGTCGCCTACATCATCCTCAAGGACTGGGATGTGCGCGGCAAGGCGCAGGGGCTGCTGCCGATGCTCACCAGCCTCAACAAGGCGATGGCCGGCATCGAGGAGGCGACGGTCCGCGTTTTGCCGCCGCCGCCGATTCAGGGCATCGGCTTTGCCGCCGGCTTCACCATGCAGATCGAGATGCAGGATAACAGCCTCGACTTCACCAAGCTCGCCAACGTGGTCGACACCACCGTGTCGAATGCGAGCTCGCAGTCGAACATCGCGCTGGTGCTGTCGTCGTTCCGCGCCAACATTCCGCAGTTCACCGTCGAGGTCGACCGCACCAAGGCGCAGACCTTGGGCGTCACCGTCGATCAGGTGTTCTCGGCGCTCGGCGGCTATCTCGGCTCGGCCTACGTCAACCAGATCACCAAGTTCGGCCGCACCTTCCAGGTCTTCATCCAGGCCGATGCCGATTTCCGCCTGCGCGTCGACGAGGTCCGCCGGCTCAATGTGCGCAACGCCGCCGGCAGCATGATCCCGCTCGGTACGCTGGTCGACATCAAGCCGGTCAATGGGCCGTCGATGATCAGCCTCTACAACCTCTATCCGTCGGCGACGGTCATCGGCATGTCGGCGCGCGGCTTCTCCAGCGGTCAAGCGATGGACCTGATGGAGCAGGTGGCGAAGAACACATTCCCGCCGAAGGTCGGTTATGAGTGGTCGGCGATGTCCTACCAGGAGAAGCTGGTCGGCAGTCAGATGTATCTCGTCTTCGCCATGGCGTTGTTGCTGGTCTATCTCGTGCTCGCTGGCCAGTATGAGAGCTGGTACCGGCCGATCGCCGTCATCTTCGCCGTGCCGATCTCGCTCTTGGGACCGGTCGGCACGATGATGGTGCTGCGCATCGACAACAATCTCTACACACAGATCGGCATCGTGCTCTTGATCGCGCTGTCGGCGAAGAACGCCATCCTGATCGTCGAGTTCGCCCGTGAATTGCGCGAGGCCGGCAAGGGCATCGCCGAGGCGGCGGTCGAAGCCGCGCGCGCCCGGTTCCGGCCGATCCTGATGACGTCCTTCGCCTTCATCCTCGGCGTGGCGCCGTTGGTTTTCGCCTCCGGCGCCGGCGCCAATGCGCGCGCCTCGATCGGCATTACGGTGTTCACCGGCATGATCGCCTCGACCTGCCTTGCCGTGCTGTTCGTGCCGTCCTTCTTCGTGCTGCTGCAGCGTTTCGAGGAATGGCTGATGTCGCGCAAGGAGCGCCGCACGGCGGTGGCGGCGGCGAAATAGGCGAGGGCGGCCGGGGCCTTGCGGGGAACCGGCCACAATCTGGTCCTGATCGGCGGGGTATGTTAGGTGGGCGCGCGTAACCACTGACATTCGCCCGATTTTGCACCCGATCTCGCACCCGTTTTGGCTCGAACAACGCCGATGACCCGCACCCGGCTTCAACCGACTCTTGCTGTCACTCTGGCCGCCGCGGCTTTGTCCGCGACGCTGCTGGCATCGGGCGCGCAGGCGCAGTCGCGCGACAACAACTTCCTCGACAATCTGTTCAGCCGCGGCGAAAGCGGCCAGCAGCAGGCGCCGCAAGGTCGCTCCGCGGCGCCGGCCGACGATGCCGACATCACCGTGCGGCTCGACCGTATGGAGAGCGCGCTGCGCCAGCTCACCGGCACCATCGAGCAATTGCAGTACCGCAACCAGCAGCTCGAGCAGCAGGTGCAGCGTCTGCAGCAGGCCGGGGGCGCACCCGCGGCGCCACAGCCGCAGTATCAGCAGCAACCTCAGGCGCAGCCGCAATACCAGCAGCAGCCGGTCCGACCGAACCAGCCGGCGGCAACCGCGCCGGGCCGTCGCAGCGATGTGTACGATCCTACCCAGGATCCGAATGCGCCGGGCGCGCCGCGCACGCTCGGCAACCAGACCGCTTCCGCCGCGCCGAGCACGACCATCATGAGCCCTGAGCAGCCGGTGGGCGCGCCGGGCGGCCGCGATGCCGGCGCGCCGCTCGATCTATCATCGCTGTCGGCCAATGCCGCGCCGGCGCCTGCCGCCAATCAGCCGGCCAATCAGCAGGCCTTGCAACCGCCGCAGACAGCGCCGCGCGTCGCAACGCCCAACACGCAGCTCGCGACCTTGCCGCCCTCGGCCAAGCCGCAGGACGAATACGACCTTGCTTACGGCTATGTGCTGCACAAGGATTACGGGCTGGCCGAGCAGGCCTTCACCGACTTCCTGCGCAAATATCCGAACGAGCGCCTGGTGCCGGACGCGAATTACTGGCTGGGCGAAAGCCAGTTTCAGCAGCAGCGCTATAGCGACGCGGCCAAGTCCTTCCTCGTCGTGCTGACCAAGCACGACAAGTCGGGCAAGGCGCCCGACTCGTTGCTGCGTCTCGGCCAGTCGCTGGCCGCCCTCAACAAGAAGGAAGCGGCCTGCGCGACGCTCGCCGAAGTCGGCCGCAAATATCCCACAGCTTCCGCCACCGTGAAGCGCAACGTGGCGCAGGAACAGAAGCGCGTTCACTGCTAAGGTGCGGTCCCGTCCCTAGGGGTCCACGAGCGCGATCATGTCGCCGCAAAACGTGCTGCCGGTCTCGGAAGCGGAAGCCGCCGCGCTCTTCGCCGATCTGAAGGATCAACCCGCTTTGGTGCTCGCCGTGTCCGGCGGGCCGGACTCGACTGCTTTGATGGTGCTGGCCGCGCGCTGGCGCGCCGCGCTGAAAACGGGGCCTGAGCTGATCGCGGTCACCGTCGATCACGGTCTGCGCAAGGAAGCCAAGCAGGAGGCCGCCGCGGTCGCGAAGCTGGCGCGCAAACTCAAGGTAGAGCATCGCACCTTGCGCTGGACCGGCCCGAAGCCGAAGACCGGTCTGCAACAAGCCGCGCGCACGGCACGCTATCGCCTGCTGGCGGACGCTGCCCGCAAGGCCAAGGCGACGCACATCCTCACCGCGCATACCTTGGACGACCAGGCCGAGACGGTGCTGATCCGCATGAGTCGGGGAAGTGGGGTTACTGGCTTGGGGGCGATGAGTAGAATCTCTGTCGTTCCGGGACGGCCCGAAGGGCTGGGCCCGGAACCCATACTCCGCAGCACCGGGATTATGGATTCCGGGCTCGCCGCTTCGCGGCGCCCCGGAATGACGATGTTGCTGCGCCCCCTTCTCGACCTTCCCAAATCCCGCCTGATTGCCACCCTGACGGAGGTCGGGATCCCCTTCGCCGAGGATCCCTCCAACCGGGACCCGCGCTTCACCCGCGCCCGGTTGCGTGGGTTAATGCCGGTTCTGGCCGGGGAGGGGCTCGACGCCGGCCGGCTGGCGCTGATCGCCCGGCGGCTGAAGCGGGCGGACGCCGCTTTGGAGGCTGGCACCGACAAAGCCGCGGCCGATCTCAGCGTTCCGTCATCCCCAGGTACCATGGCCTTCCAGGCCGCCGGTTTCGCCGCTCTGCCGGCCGAAATCGGCCTGCGCCTCCTCGGCCGTG
>JANLJK010000260.1 GCA_029255525.1 Pseudolabrys sp. | reverse complement strand
GAAGGCGATGGTCGACATCTGCCCGGTGATGATGAGCACACCGGCGATAACAAGAAACGCGCCCATGATCTTTTCGACAAGACCGAGCCGCGACTTGAAACGCGCCAGCGCGCGCATAAAGGCCGACGCAAAGAAGGCCGCGATCAGGAATGGCACGCCGATGCCGAGCGAATAGATAAACAGGAGCTTGGCGCCTTCCGCCGCGCTATCCTCCGCGCCGGCCATCAGCAGGATCGTGGTCAGCACGGGGCCGACGCAAGGCGACCAGCCGAAGCCGAAGGCAAGGCCGATCGCATAGGCGCCGATCAGGCTCGCCGGCTTCTCGGTGACGCCGAGCCGCGCCGTGCGATCGAGCAAGGGAATGCGGATGACGTGCAGGAAGTGCAGCCCCATGATGACGATCAGCGCGCCGGCGGCATACGTCAGGACGTTGGCATAGGCGCCCACCGCCTGGCCGATGAAGGAAGCGCTGGCGCCGAGCGCGACGAAGACGGTGCTGAAGCCTCCGACGAAGCACAATGCCGCGAGGCCCACCCGCCATCGCCGCCCCTCACCGCGCAGGTCGTCGATCGACACGCCGCCCATATAGGCAAGGTATGGCGGCACCAGCGGCAGCACGCAGGGCGAGGCAAAAGACAACAGCCCGCCCAGAAACGCGCCGCCGGCGCTGACGTCGAGACTCATGCATACCCCCTCTGCATCGACATATTCGACTTCGGTGATATATATGAAGTGGACGCGATAGTCTCGGAAAGTCGACAGAGAATGAAATTGGCGCGCGACGCTCATTTGGTGAAATTCCTTTCTCGCCTCGCGCTCATCGGCGGGAGGTTCATCATCTTTACGTCGATGCCGGCGCGCGCGGCCGAACTGGTGATGTTCGAAGAGGCCGGCTGCGCATGGTGCGCGGTGTTCAATCGCGACGTCGCACCCGTCTATGGCAAGACCGACGAAGGCAAGCGCGCGCCGTTGCGGCGGGTGACCATGGGCGCGCCGTTGCCGGCCGACCTCGCCTTCATCCAGGCCGAGCGGCTGACGCCGTTATTCGTTTTGGTCGACAAGGGCCGCGAGATCGGCCGCATCCGCGGCTATCCCGGCGAAGACCATTTCTGGGGCCTGCTCGGCGCCTTGATCAAGAAGCTCGACCGCCCCGATGGGGCGCTCGGTCCACAAAATGTCCTGCATGCACAAGGCTGATCTTCTGCTAGGCTTGTGCCGCAGACTTGAATCGTTGGGACCCCAATGACTCTGCAATTGGACAATCGTGACAAAGCTCAGGAGCTCGACAGGATGGCCGGCAGCGCCAAGCGCGCCAGCGACTTCCTGAAAGCGCTGGCGCATGAGAGCCGCCTGATGATCCTGTGCTTCCTCGCCGAAGGCGAAAAGTCGGTCGGCGAATTGGAAGAGCTGTTGAGCCTGCGCCAGCCGACGGTGTCGCAGC
Organism: Pseudolabrys sp.; assembly: GCA_029255525.1. GTDB lineage: Bacteria > Pseudomonadota > Alphaproteobacteria > Rhizobiales > Xanthobacteraceae > Pseudolabrys. The sequence goes on along the minus strand of JANLJK010000260.1, from coordinate 2,379 downwards.
AACTGGCGCGATTGCGCGGCGACGGCCTCGTCTCCACCCGCCGCGACGGCAAGACGATCTATTATAGTCTGGCGAGCGAGGAAGCCCGCGTCGTCATCGGCGCGGTCTACGACGTCTTCTGCAAGAAGACGCGCAAGCGCTAAGATGGTCATTCCGGGGCGCTCGCGGCACGCGAGCGAACCCGGAATCCAGCCACATTGATTTGTTTACGCTTCTGGATTCCGGATCGCCGCTAACGCGGCGTCCGGAATGACAACTGAAATGTTTCAACGCTTGCTATGGCGCCGGCAGCAGCGCGTCCGTTTTACCGGTAATGCGATAGACGATCAGCCCGAGCCATTCATGCACGGCGAGATCGAACGCACCTAAGCCCGCCGACAGCTGTTGCGTCATCTCGAATTTGCCGCCCGGCAGCGTGCGCCAGTTCGACGGATAAGCGTCGACCGCAAAGCCTACGTGACGGAAAACGCCGATCGCGCGCGGCATGTGAAACGCCGACGTCACCAGGAGCCAGCGCTCGCCGGGCTTCGGTTGCACCATCTCCTTGGTGAACAGCGCGTTCTCCACCGTGTTGCGCGAGCGCGTCTCCAGCATCACGCGGTCGCGCGACACGCCGAGACTGTCGAGCAGCGGATGAACGAAAGTCGCTTCAGCAACGCCGTCGGCGAACAGGCTCGCATCGCCGGCCGTGTAGACAATGCGCGCGTTGGGAAACGCACGCGCCAGCTTCGCCATGGCGACGAGTCGGCCGGCATCGCCGTTGACCATTGGCATGTCATAGGCGGCGGAGGCGCGCGGGTTGATGGCGCCGCCCAGAACGATGATCCCGTCCGGCGCGCCCTGGCTCACGTCCCAGCGCGGAAACCGGCTTTCCAGGGTCGACAGCAACAAGGCGCCGACAGGCAGAAACGCGACCAGCGCCATCACGACAAGGCTTGCGCCGGCGAGCCAGACGCCGAGCCTGCGCCAGCGCGTCATCAACAGGACGACGCCAGCCAGGCCGCACACGATCAACAGATTGGAAGGCAGAAGAAGGAAGGTAATCGTCTTGGAGAGGACGAAGAACATCAGCGCGTCTTCTTCCACGCCTCATACCGTTTCTTGTTCTCTTCATTCGGCGGATAAAGGCCCGGGAGCTTCTCGCCCTTCTCCACTTCCTGCACCAGCCAGCTCTCGAGCAATTCGTGCTCGGCGCCTTCGGTGGCGACGAAATCGACAAGATCCTTCGGGATCACCACCGCGCCGTCGTCATCGGCGACGATGATGTCGCCGGGGAAAATGGCGCAGCCGCCGCAGCCGATCGGCTCGTTCCAGCCGACGAAGGTCAGTTGATTGACCGAGGCCGGTGCCGCGACGCCATCGCACCAGACCGGCAGACCGGTCGCCAGCACGCCGTGCTTGTCGCGCATCACGCCATCGGTGATCAGCGCGGTAACACCGCGCTTGACCATCCGCATGCACAGGATGTCGCCGAAGATGCCGGCGCCGGTGATGCCCATGGCATCAGCGACGACGACGCAGTCGGCCGGCATGTCCTCGATGGCGCTGCGGGTCGAGATCGGGTTCGACCAACTCGCCGGAGTCGCCAGATCCTCACGCACCGGCACGAAGCGTAACGTGAAAGCCGGACCGACCACGCGCTTACCGGAAAAGCCGAGCGGCATCGCGCCCGCCATCCACGAATGGCGGATGCCTTTCTTCAGCAGCATCGTGGTGATGGTGCCGGTGGTGATATTGCGCAGCGCCTCCAGCGTCGAGCTCATAGGTCTTAGTCCTCAGACGGGGTTCAGGCCGAGACGTTCATCGCGCCGGCGCAGATAGGCGACCAGCGGCAGCGCGAGCAGCACCATCCAGAGCTTGCCGACGATCTGCCCTTCGAGGAAGGCCAGCGAGCCGAAAGCGAGCCACAGGAAGATGATCGAGTCCACCACCAGGCCGACGAGGCTCGACGCCATCACGGCCAGCACCAGCCGGCGGCGCGCCAAAGGCGTATAGACGGCGAAATCGGCGAACTCCGACAGCAGGAAGGCCGCCGCCGAGGCGATGACCAGCGACGTCGGTGCCAGCCCGGCCGAGATCAGCGCGCCAACGACGATCGCGCCGATGCCGAATTCGACGCCGAGGCGGCGCTGCACCAGATCGCGCAGCACCAGGGCAAGGCCCACCATCAACACGCCGGAAGGCGCCATCAGGCCGGGCGCGACCGGGATCAGGCACGGACCGTTGATCGTACAGACGGCCCCGACATGACCGATCATCCAGTTGGCGGCGGGAATGGTGAGGCAGAACAGGACGAGGAACACGACGCCCTCGATGATCCTACGCTTGTCGTTCGTCATTGCTTTCAAGTCTTCTTTCGCCGGCTCGTGAATTTCGCAA
>JANLJK010000259.1 GCA_029255525.1 Pseudolabrys sp. | reverse complement strand
CTGGCGGTCACGCTCGGCGAGCCGCGCCGCGTGCAGGGCGAACTCGATGCCGACTCCGTCAACGGTTCGGCCTTGATCGGTGCCGCCATTGGCATGACGGCGGCGGCGCCGACCGTGAAGGAAGGCTGGTCGTGGTCGGGCGAGCCTTTCGCCGATGCCGCCTTCGGCGATCTGTCGGGCAAGGTGCTGATCAAGGCGCATCGCGTCGACATGCTGCCGCGTCTGCAGGCGCGCGAATTCAAGGCGACGTTGTCCTTCGACAAGGACAAGCTCGTCCTCGAGGATGTCGGCGCCGTGGTTGCCGGCGGCAAGCTCGCCGGGCATCTGGCCTTCGAGGATTCCGAAACCGGCCTGAAAGCGCGCATCAAGTTGTCGCTCGCCGATGTGGATGCCGCCGCGCTGCTGCTGCCGTCCGTCGCGCGGCCGGCGATCACTGGCGCGCTCGGCCTGACGGCGGACGTGGAAGGCGCGGGCTTGAGCGCGGCCGCGCTGATCGGCTCGCTGCACGGCACAGGGACGATCACGCTCAATCGGGCGCAGATTGCCGGACTCGACCCGCGCGCCTTCGACACGGTGACGCGCGCGGTCGATCAGGGCCTGCCGCTCGATACCGCGCGCATTGCCGAGATCGCGCGCCGCGCGCTGGACAGCGGCCAGCTCTCAATCAACCGCGTGCAGGGCGCGCTGTCGGTGGGCGCGGGACAGGTGCGGCTCGCCAATATCGCGGCTGATAGTCAGGACGCCGCGCTGGCGGTGACCGGCAGTCTCGATCTGCTCGACGGTTCGATCGATGCGCGCGTGGTATTGTCAGGGTTGGGCGAAGCGGCTGGCGCCCGGCCGGACATCTTCATGGCCCTCGGTGGGCCTCTGACGGCGCCGTCGCGTACGATCGATGTGTCGGCTTTGAGCGGGTGGCTGACCTTGCGTTCGGTCGAAACACAGGCCAAGCGCCTGCAGGCGATCGAGCGCGCCACGCCCAGGCCTGAAACGGCCGCGCCTGCAGTGGGAGCAGCCCCTTCACTGTCGCCGGCGCCTCAGGCGCCGGCCGCACCGTCATCGATTCCAACTGTGGACCCGACCGCGCTGCCCAACAAGACACGCGACCAAGCGCCCGCTTTGCCGCCGCCGCTGGATGTCAGGCCCTATCCAGGCCCGGCACGGTCCATGCGGCCGGAAGCGTCAGTCGGCTCCCAGAACTGAGTGGGCGTGAGTGACCGCCGTTTCGCGGGTGGGCAGAGAAGTGCGTCGAACCTCGGCGCTCTGGTTTCGATAATAATCGAGCACAAAGAGCCGAATGGCCGAGGAGAGATTGCCCTCGAGACGATCGGTGTCGATCGACGCCACGACGTCGGACAACGTCATGTTACGGGTGACCGCGATTTCACGCAGACCCTGCCAGAAGGGATCTTCGAGGCTCACGCTCGTCTTGTGACCGGCAATGACAATCGAGCGTTTGACAACCGGGGATTTCATCGGCCGTCTCCTTTGTCGATCTGATGCTGGTCGAGGTCGCGACCGGCTTTTTCCTGCCGCGCCTGTTCCAGTGTGCGTACGTGCTTGGGCTGGCCAAAGGACAGACGATTGGCATCGGCCCGCGCCTCATCGGCGCGACGTTGGGCACGCTTTCGCATCGTCCGAAGATTGACCAGTTCAGCCATCAGCTTTTGAGGTATTTTGGTAACGTGTTCTGTGCGGTCGAAAATCCCGCAAGTTTAATCGACCAGACGCTGTCACTCTTGCCCTTGATCTGGGGATTCGAGCGCATCTGTAAGGAACAGTATGGTTATTCTGTGAGCAAAATGCGCGCACATCAATACACGGTTAGTTGATTGGAATAGAACAGCCATCAACTGGCTTTGGTGTCTAAGAGTATATGCCGATACGAATACTTTGTTGGTAATGATATGCGCATATATAATTCAACAATACGAATAATCTACTAGCCTTTTGTGAAATGTATACAGTGTTTTCCTTTCATCTTTCCTCTTATGAGCGTTAATTTACATATCGGACTAGGTATGGCAGTACCATCTGATACATTCATACATCAAGTCCAATACATTCCCACCGATGAATATAGCCTCGGGCTATTTGACTGTCTTGGGTGACTTCAATTTTATCGTGTGTGGGCGGATCATTTGCACGGGCCGGACGAGTTGATCGAACTCCGCGGCCGTGACGAAGCCCAGGCGCACGGCCTCCTCGCGCAAGGTCGTGCCGTTGGCGTGCGCGGTCTTCGCTACCTTTGACGCCTTGTCGTAACCGATCTTCGGCGACAGTGCGGTGACCAGCATCAGCGAGCGGTCGAGCAGGTCCTTGATGCGCGGCTCATTCGGTCTGATGCTGGTGACGCAATTGTCGGTGAAGGAATTGGCGGCGTCGCCGAGCAGGCGGATCGACTGCAACATGCAGTGCGCCAGCACCGGCTTGTACACGTTGAGTTCGAAATGGCCCTGGCTGCCGGCGACCGTGATGGTCGTCTGATTGCCGAACACCTGGCAGCAGACCATGGTCAGCGCCTCACTCTGCGTCGGGTTGGTCTTGCCCGGCATGATCGAGGAGCCCGGCTCGTTCTCCGGCAGCGCCAGCTCGCCCAGGCCCGAGCGTGGGCCTGAGCCCAACAGGCGGATGTCGTTGGCGATCTTGAACAGCGCGGTCGCCGCGGCGCTGACCGCGCCGTGCACGAAGACATAAGCGTCGTGGGCCGCCATGTGCTCGAACTTGTTAGGCGCGGTGACGAAGGGCAGCTTGGTGTAGCCGGCGATCTTCTTGGCGAAACCCTGGGCGAAACCTGGCGGTGCGTTCAGTCCGGTGCCGACGGCGGTGCCGCCCTGCGCCAGCGGATAGAGCGCGCGCTGGGCCTGTGCGATCTGCGCGATCGCCGATTTCACCTGCGCGGCGTAGCCGGAGAATTCCTGGCCGAGCGTGATCGGCGTCGCGTCCATCGTATGGGTGCGGCCGATCTTGATGATTTTGGCGAATTCCTTCGCCTTCTTGTCGAGCGCCTTGTGCAGATGCGTCAGCGCCGGCTTGAGATGATGTTCGAGGCGCAGCGCGGCGGCGATGTGCATGGCGGTGGGAAGCGAGTCGTTGGACGACTGGCTCATATTCACGTGGTCGTTCGGATGTACCGGGGCCTTCGACCCGAGCTCAGCCCCGAGCTTGAGATTGGCGACGTTGGCGATCACCTCGTTGACGTTCATGTTCGACTGGGTGCCGGACCCGGTCTGCCACACCGACAGCGGAAATTCGGCATCGAGCTTGCCGTCGGCAATGTCCTGGGCGACGGCTATGATGGCGCTGGCACGCTTGGCGTCGAGTTCGCCGAGGTCGCGGTTCACCTCGGCAGCGGCTCGCTTCACCAAGCCGAGCGCGCGCACGATCTCGATCGGCATGCGTTCGGTGCCGATGCGGAAATTCTGCAAAGAACGCTGAGTCTGCGCGCCCCAAAGCTTGTCGTTATCGATATCGATCGGCCCGAAGGCGTCGGTTTCGGTGCGGGTCGTCTTGGTCATGGCAATGCTTCCGGGGGCCGGTCGACGGCGATCAACGGAAACTATGCCGAACGGCCGCCGGAGCAAGCCGGGCCAGGCGAATAGCCGCTATTTCTTGCGGAACCGGTCGAGCCGCACCACTTCGCCGCCGCCGGTCGGCTTGTCGGGCTTGTCCGGCGACTCCGACGTATTGTCGGCCTCGACCTTGGCCGGCTTGTCCGCCTTCACCGGGGTGGGGGACGGCAGCGGCGACGGCGCCACCAAAGTGGGTGTCATCGACGGCGGGGCGGGCGGCAGCTTCTTCTTGGTGACCGGCTTGTCCTTGGTGTCGGCCGCGTCGACTTCCTCGCCTTCGGTC
>JANLJK010000258.1 GCA_029255525.1 Pseudolabrys sp. | reverse complement strand
ACATCGCCAAGAAGCTCGAAGGCCTCAACCGCCACGCCTCGACGCACGCCGCCGGCATCGTCATCGGCGACCGGCCGCTGTCGCAGCTCGTGCCGCTCTACCGCGATCCGAAGTCGGACATGCCGGTCACCCAGTTCAACATGAAGTGGGTGGAGCAGGCGGGGCTGGTGAAGTTCGACTTCCTCGGCCTCAAGACGCTCACTGTCTTGCAGACCGCGGTCGCGCTGGTGAAACGGCGCGGCATCGACATCGATCTCGGCCATATCCCGCTCGACGACAAAGCGAGCTACGACATGCTGGCGCGGGCGGAAACGGTCGGCGTGTTCCAGTTGGAAAGCGCGGGCATGCGCCGCGCGCTGCTCGATATGCGGCCCGACCGCTTCGAGGACATCATCGCGCTGGTCGCGCTCTATCGCCCGGGTCCGATGGCGAACATCCCGACCTATTGCGCGCGCAAGCACGAGCTGGAAGTGCCGGACTACATCCACCCCAAACTGGAGACGGTGCTGAAGGAAACCTTCGGCGTCATCGTCTACCAGGAGCAGGTGATGCAGGCCGCGCAGATCCTCGCCGGCTATTCGCTCGGCGAAGCCGATCTGTTGCGCCGCGCCATGGGTAAAAAGATCCGCTCGGAGATGGAAGCTCAGCGCGCGCGCTTCGTGTCCGGCTGCACCGAGGGCGGCATCGACAAATCTCAGGCGGATGCGATCTTCGACCTGCTCGAGCGCTTCGCCGAATACGGCTTCAACAAGAGCCACGCGGCCGCTTACGCGCTGGTCGCCTACCAGACCGCTTATATGAAGGCGAATTATCCGGTCGAGTTCCTGGCCGCGACCATGACGCTCGATATGGGCAATACCGACAAGCTGTCGGAATTCCGCGCCGAGGCGGAGCGTCTCGGCATCAAGGTCGATCCGCCGTCGATCAACCGTTCGCACGTCGCCTTCGAGGTCGAAGGCAACACCATCATCTACGCGCTGGCCGCGCTCAAAGGTGTCGGCAAGCAGGCGGTCGAGACCATCATCGAGGCGCGAGAGGCCCGGCCTTTCGCGGACTTGGCGGATTTCGCCGAGCGCATCAATCCGCGCGCGGTCAATAAGCGGGTGCTGGAAAGCCTCGCCGCGGCCGGCGCCTTCGACGAGTTCGAGCGCAACCGCTCGCGCGTTTTCGCCGGCATGGATGTCGTGCTCGGCCGCGCCCAGCGCGCGCATGAGGGCGCGGCCATCGGCCAGAGCGAACTGTTCGGCGGCGGTGGCCAGCGCGAACCGATCACGCTGCCGAATGTCGAGCCGTGGATGCCGGCTGAGCGGCTGCGCCGCGAATACGAGTCGGTCGGCTTCTTCCTCTCCGGGCATCCGCTCGATGATTACGCCGCGGTGCTCAAGAAACTGCGCGTGCAACCCTGGGCGGAATTCGCCCGCGCGGTGAAGAACGGCGCCACCGCCGGCAAGGTGGCCGGCACCGTGGTGTCGCGCCAGGAGCGGCGCACCAAGACCGGCAACAAGATGGGCATCTTCGGCCTGTCGGACCCGACCGGCCATTTCGAGGCGATCATCTTTTCCGAAGGTCTCGCCGAATACCGCGACCTCTTGGAGCCCGGCGCTGCGGTGCTGCTCGTCCTGTCGGCGGAAGTGCAGGGCGACGAGGTGCGTTGCCGTATCCAATCGGCCGAGCCGCTCGATGCCGCCGCGGCCAATCTGCAAAAGGGCCTGCGGGTGTTCCTGCGTGATGGCGCGCCACTGGAAGCGGTAGCGAAGCGCCTGGAGCCGGCGCCGGGCCGCGTCAGTGGCGCGGGCGAGGTCAGCATGGTGCTGATGCTGGCGCAGGGCACCGAGGTGGAAGTGAAACTGCCGGGCGGCTTCAAGGTGTCGCCGCAGATCGCCGGCGCCATCAAGGCCGTGCCGGGCGTCATCACCGTCGAGGCGTTGTAGACAGACGACGCCCACTGGCGCCCGTTCGTCCCCGCGGAAGCGGGGACCCAGTCTTTGTCAGGATCACGGGGCTCGAACTGGATTCCCGCTTGCGCGGGAATGAGCGGAGTGTGGGGTGCGTGCCTAACGCACCCTCACTGCGGCTCGATGCCGGCCTTCTTGATCATCTCGCCCCAGTGTAGGAGCTCCGACTTGACGAAGGCGGATGTCTCATCGGCCGGGGCGTAAGCCGGATCGAGGCCCATGCCGGTCAGGCGGTTCTGGATGCGATCGGTCGCCATCACCTTCTTTACGGCGGCGTCGAGCTTGGCGGTGATCGCTGGCGGCACATTGGCCGGCGCGAAGACACCGACCCAGGCGATGATGTTGACGCCGGCATAGCCGGATTCCGCCATCGTCGGCACATCGGGCAGCCGCGGCGTGCGCTGGGCACCGGTGGTGACGAGGGCGCGCAGGTTGCCGCTCTTCACGTTGCTCAGGCAGGCGGCGAGATCGAGGAAGGCCATGTTGATGGCGCCGCCCAGGACGTCGGTCATCGCCTGCGGCGTCTGGCGATAGCGCACCTCGGTGAGATTGATGCCGGCCATCTGCTTGAGCGTTTCGCCGGAGACGGTCGCCGCGCTCGACGGCGCGCCATAATTCATCTTGCCGGGCTCTGCCTTCGCGTCGGCAATCAGTTCGGGCAGTGTCTTGTATTTGCCGCTCGCCGGCACCACCAGCACGAAGGGCGCCGTCGCCAGCCGCGCGATCGGCGTGAAGTCCTTGATGGGGTCGTAGCGTAAAGTCTTGAACAGATAAGGGTTGGCGGAATGCGTGGTGTTGCCGGCCATCACCAACGTATAGCCGTCACCGGGCGCCTTGGCGGCGAGTTCGGCGGCGATCATGCCGTTGGCGCCGGGACGGTTGTCGACCACCACGGTCTGACCGAGTTCGTTCGATAACGCCTGCGCCAGTTCGCGCGCCATCGAGTCGGTGCCGCTGCCGGCGCCGAAGGGCACGATGAGCTGGATATTGCGCGAGGGGTAGGCGTCCTGCGCGACGGCCGGCGCGGCGGCCGCCAACAGAGCGGCGACAAGCAGTGATCTCAACATAAGCACACCTTTCCTGGGGAGACAGAAACGCGACGTTCAAAGCGGAGCACGTCGTCAGCGGTTACACGATCCTCCCCGGCAGGGGATCGAGGAAATCTTCGAGGCGCAGTTCGTTCATGCCCGGGAACTGCCGGCGCTTGAACACGTCCTTCATGGCCATCGGTGCGGTGGCGTCGATGGCGACCTTGCCGCGATGCGCGGCGCGCACATCGGCGCGCTGGAAGCTGCCGAGGCGCGGAATCATCATGACGCCGGTCTCCGGCGTGCTGCGGGTGTGGATCGCCCACAGCACTTCGGTCGGATCATGCGGATCGACGTCGGCATCGACGACGACCACCACCTTCATCCAGGGATGCGCTGCCATCGCCGCGAGCATCACCGCCTTGGCCTGGTCGTCGCTGGTCTTCTCGATGCTGACGACGCAGCCGAAGATGTGACCCGGCGTAGCGATGTCGCGGATCTTGGCGAAGGACGAGACACGCTTGTAAACCTCCGTCTGCAGCGGCACGCCGAGCAGCACGGAGTCTTCCGGGCCACCGGCCAGGATGATGTGGTAGATGGCGTCTCTGCGACGCGTAATGGCGGTGACGCGCATGACGTGATTGGGCGCTGCCTCGGCATAAGCGTCGGTGAACTCGCCGAACGGGCCCTCGATCTCGCGTTCGCCAGGGATGACATAACCCTCGATGATGAACTCGGCATCGGCCGGCACCAGAAGCGGTACCGTCTTCGCCTGCGTCACGCGCAACGGCTGACCCTGCCACGCGCCGGCCACCTGCAACTCGTCGGCGTCGATCGGGATCTTCGAGGCGGCGCTGAGCATCAAAGCCGGCGGCGCGCCGAT
>JANLJK010000257.1 GCA_029255525.1 Pseudolabrys sp. | reverse complement strand
CAAACAAAAAGCTAGACCATGATCTGATTCGATCCAGATGGATCATGGTCTAGCGAATGCTCCGGGAGGCTTCGGCAGCGGCCATGCGACCGGCCGGACGCTGTGCCGGCGGCTGGATTCCGTGCCGCATGCCCGTGATGAGCGCCGAGATCGGATTGCTCGCACCGCTCGGGGCCGCACGCGGCTGACGCACGGGTACGGGCTGCGCCGTCTGCTGCACCACACGTTGCGGCACGACAGGCTGCGGCAGTTGCGCCCGTACGGCCGGACGTTGCGCTTGCATCGGCACCCGCTGCGGCTCGCTCCGCGGCTTTTCGGCGCGCGCCTGTTCGGCCTCGATGGCGGCGAGCAGTTCGCTGATCGGCGATGCAATCCCCGTATCGATCGCCGGCGTACTGACCGGGCCGCGCGCGGCGACCATGGTCGTCTCCAGCTTGCGTTCGGTCGGCATCACATAAGCGATGACACGCGAGCGCGCATAGACGGCCTCGCCGACGCGCTTGTTGTGGTTGCCGGAAATGATGATCGGATTGCCGTGGCTGTCGATACCACTGACGACGCCGACATGGCCGCCATTCTTGCCGCGCGTGAGCACGGCGATGGCGCCGACCTGCGGCTCCGAGATGCGCCGGCCATACCCGGCGAAGGATTTGGCCGCATCCGAATTGGTACCAGCGTAGCCGACCTTAGCGAGCACGAAGTTCATGAAAGTCGCGCACCATAGCCGCGTGCGATCGGTTGGATTGGTGCCCATGTATTTGCGCGCTTCGACCACGAGCCTCGGCCAGCCGAAGGCGGGCTTGGCCGTGCTGGCCGACAGCATGACTTGTTCGACGGGCGCGGGACGCTGCGCGATCTCTTTCGGTTTGGCGGTAGGCAGCGGCGGCTTGTTCTGCTCCGCCTGTTGCGGCAGCGGACGGCTGAAGGCCGGAACGCTCAAGGCCAGGATCGTAACGCATCCGCCCAGCAACACGAGCTTTGTCTTGAAATGCATAGCGGCTCCCCATTCCGCAGCGATTTCTCGCGGACGCAAGCGCGCCGCTTGAATGGGGACGTAGCACGGCGATTTTCCGTGATTTGATTCAAACTGAATTAAGGATGAAGTAGTTGACGCGCTAACCATGCGCCCAAAACGAAACGCGCCCCGCTCGTTGCCGAGCGAGGCGCGATGAGACATCGAACGATGTCGCGGCGATCAGCCGCCCGGCAGCACGTAAGCCTGAATACGGCCCGCCGGATAAACCGACTCCGCGACGGTGCGGTTGTGGTTGCCCGACACGATGATCGGATTGCCATTCGGATCGATGCCGCTGACGACGCCAACATGGCCGCCGCCCTTGCGGCCCATCACCGCGATGGCACCGACCTGCGGGCCCGATACGCGCGGGCCGTAGCTCGCATAGGCCTTGGCCAGGTTGCCGCCAGCCTTATGGCCGGTGCGCTGAAGCACCATGTCCATGAAGGCGCCGCACCAAAGCCGGCTGCGGCCGGTCGGATTGGTACCGAGGTACTTGCGAGCTTCTGACACCAGCGTGCTGGAGCCGAAGCCGCCGCCGAACCCCGACGTCGTGTCTTGCGCCATCGCCGCCGTCTGCGCGCGATTGCGGCCGCGACGCGTGGTCACCGGTGCGGTCTGCTGCTCGCGCATCACTGCCGCATAGCGTTGATCGCGATCGGCGCCGCTCATCATTGCATCCCCGACTGTCGGAGCCACCGGAGCGCGCGCAACGGTCGCGTGCCGATGGTGAGAATGGCGGTGGGCCGCCTTATGAACGGGCTTTGCATAGGCTGCACTGGTCACCGCAATCATGGCGGCAGAACAGAGAAGCGTCGTCACCCGTCTCTTATTGCGTGTCGTCATATTCAGTCCTCTCGTCATCTAAGCAAAGGCTATCGCCCGACCAGAATCGGCCAAGAGCCTGCGGCTTTACCGCAGTGCAAGCGTGACCATTTCATGGTGAAGGGAAGGTATTTCGACCTAATGTCGAACGTAATACGGTGCGTTTAGTATTTGTAAGATCGCAATAGCAAGCTATTTCACGCGCATAATACGTATGCGCATGACCACTATACACTCAGGACAGACCTAAACCGTACTGAGGTACCAAAATTCCTTAATTCGCGCTGTGATTAACCCAAATTACAACCCGGAGCGGAATAGCACTCGAGACGAGCGCGAGCCCCCATCGTCAAACGAAGCGCGGAATCGAACGCTCAAGCCGGTAAAACGTTCCGGTCTATTGCCGCCGACACTTTATGTTGGGAGCTATACATTACGCCACGCGAGCGGCGTACCACTTCGTCTTGGCTATACTTTCAGCCTTTGCGGCTGAGCAGAAAAACCGCCTGCTGGCCGAACAAATTCCAGAACCACCACGGCGCGTTCAGCCGCAGCGGCGAGCCCCAGGCGTTGAGCGCGACCGCGCGTTCCATCTTCACGCCGATCTCGGTGCAGAGCTGGCGGAAGTCTTTAATGGTGCAGTGATGGATGTTCGGTGTGTCGTACCAGCTGAACGGCAGAATGTCGGTACGCGGCATATGACCAGCGAACAAAAGCTGCATCCGCACGGTCCAGTGACCGAAATTCGGGAACGACACCACCGCGTGGCGGCCAATGCGCAGCATGTGCTCAAGGACGATGCGTGGGTTACGCGTCGCCTGCAGCGTCTGCGACAGGATCACGTAGTCGAAGGCGTCATCCGGATAGTCGGCCAGATCGGTATCGGCGTCACCCTGGATCACGGCGAGGCCTTTGGCGACGCACTGGTTCACGCCTTCGCGCGACAGCTCGATACCGCGGCCATCGACGCCGCGGCTCTCGCTCAACAGATGCAGCAATTCGCCTTCGCCGCAACCGACATCGAGCACCTTGGCGCCGCGCTCGACCATTTCCGAGACCAGCACCAGGTCGACGCGCGCGCCGCCCGCGGTGCGCGCGACATTGACGGTCAACTTGGGATCGGCGCGCGACAACATGCTCACCTCGCCGCTGCCGCCGCGGGCTTCACCAACCCGCGCGCCTTGCCCGCACCGTCGAGGAAGCCGCGCACGATGCCGAACATTTCCGGCTCGTCGAGCAGGAAGGCATCGTGGCCTTTGTCGGTAACGATCTCGGCAAAGGACACGCGCGCGCTTGAAGCATTGAGCGCATGCACGATGGCGCGCGATTCCGAGGTCGGGAACAGCCAGTCGCTGGTGAAGGAGACAATGCAGAAGCGCGTCTGCGTGCCTTTGAAGGCATTGGCCAGCACGCCGTTATGATCGGCGGCCAGATCAAAGTAGTCCATCGCGCGCGTGAGATAGAGATAGGAATTGGCGTCGAAACGCTCGACGAAGGACGAGCCCTGATAGCGCAGATAGGATTCGACCTCGAAATCCGCGTCGAACGAGAACGTCGGGTTCTCGCGGTCCTGGAACTTGCGGCCGAACTTGCGATGCAGCGCGGCGTCCGAGAGGTACGTGATATGCGCGCCCATGCGCGCGACGGCGAGCCCACGGCGCGGATTGGTGCCTTCCAGATGATAGCGACCGCCACGCCATTCCGGATCGGCCATGATCGCCTGACGGCCAACCTCGTGGAACGCGATGTTCTGCGCCGAATGGCGCGTGGCGCAGGCGATCGGCACCGCCGCGAAAACGCGGCCGGAATAGCTTTCGGCCCATTGCAGCACCTGCATGCCGCCCATCGAGCCGCCGACCACCGCGAACAAAGTATCGATACCAAGATGGTCGAGTAACATCGCCTGCGCGCGGACCATGTCGCGGATGGTGATGACCGGAAAGTCGAGGCCCCAGGGCTTGCCGGTGGCCGGGTTGGTCGAATCAGGGCCGGTCGAGCCCATGCCGCCGCCGACCACATTAGAACAAATCACAAATTATCTAT
>JANLJK010000256.1 GCA_029255525.1 Pseudolabrys sp. | reverse complement strand
CGACTTACGCCCCTGCACGTTGATGATGGTGCAGAACGAGCACTGATAGGGACACCCGCGGCCGAGATCGATCGACGACAGCGAACCCGATGTGCGCTTGACATGCTGCTTGGGCAGGAACGGCGGCGGCTCGCCGGCGAGCGCCGGCAGGTCGTCCATGTAATTGTAAAGCGGCTTGAGCGCGCCGTTATAGGCGTCGCGCAGCACGTCATCGAGCCGGCGGTCTTCCGCCTCGCCGGCGAAGAACACTATGCCCATGGCCTGCGCGGCTTTGATGTCGTCGGGCCATTCCGGCAGCATGGCAATGCAGCCCGAGACGTGGAAACCGCCGATGCAGACCGGCAGGCCGGCGGCGATGAAAGGCCGCGCCAGATCGACCGCGCGCGGAAACTGGTTCGATTGCACCCCGACGAGACCGATGAGCACGCGGCCGCCCTCGCGCCGGATCATGTCGATGATCTTGTCCGGGCGGACGCGGCGATTGGTCTCGTCGTAGGTGTGCAGGCGCATCTCGACGCCGGTGCCCAGCACCTCGCGTTTGCGCGCGTCCTCGGCCAGTGCGTTCAGGCAGGCCAAGGTGTTGGACGGGATCGCCGAGCGAAACCACTGAATCGGGTAGCCGTCGTCGTCGTAATGCGTCGGCTTGATCATCACGAAATGGAAAAGTGCCCGATCGCCTTGCGGAAGAACCATAACCGGCTCCTGTTGGCGCGCCGAGCAAGGCGGGCACAATGGCGTGAAAAGGCAGCCTATCTAGTCCGTCTGAATAAGGCTAAACTTCCCTTCGGCAGGCATTAACCCCACTATCTTACCACACTTCCAAATTCTCGCCCTGATCCCCATATAGACATCATAATTCAGTCCATTCGGCTTGGTCCGGATCGTTTTGGAGTTGGAGATGAACAGGTTCAATTATGAGGCGCCGGCGGAGCTTTTTCCGTCGCGCAATCGCAAAGTGCCCAGCAAAGTGAAATATCGCCGGTTCGCGCGCGCGGCCGACGCCATTCAATTCGCCGTCGAGCAGCTTCCCGAGCCGCAATTGCTCGGTGCCTATATCGAGGTCGATGAACGCCGGCTCGGCCACCAGGAGATCCGCGCGCTCTATGAGGCGGATGCCTATCCGCTGAAGAAGCACGCCGCGTAAGGCACACGACGCACTGTTTGGCGCGCTTCAAAACGCGAAATTTGACGGATCGCGCCAAACAGTATATGTAAGCTACGTTGAAACTTTAGTTTTTTGGTTTTGCCTTGCTGCGCTGCCCGTTTTGGCCGCTAAACAAGTCACCGCTCCAAAACTCGGATGTTTCGATCGCTCAAGCGATGTTCGCTTGAGTGTTTATCGACTCAAAGCAGCTGACTTCAGCAAGGATAGCCACTATGGCCACAGGTACCGTCAAGTTCTTCAATACCCAAAAGGGTTTCGGCTTCATCACCCCGAGCGACGGCTCGCGCGACGTGTTCGTGCACATCAGCGCGGTTGAGCGCGCCGGGATGAGCACCCTCAACGAGGGCCAGCGCATTTCGTACGAGATCGTCACCGAGCGCGGCAAGCAGGCGGCTGCCAATCTGCAGAACGCCTAATTCGTCTTCGGACGATATCTGAATACGAGACGCCCGGCCCAAAGCCGGGCGTTTTTTGTTCGCCATCGTCCGCGTCAGGCCAGCGCCCCTTCACAAGGCAAAGAGCGAGATCGTCATGAATCATAAATTCGCCATTGGCGCCGAGGTCTACTACACGCCTGGTTTCACCAATGCGGCGGCACGCGGCCGCTACACCATCGTCCGGCAACTGCCGATCGAGGGCGACAACAGGCTGTCCTACCGCATCAAGAGCGGCACCGAGACCTTCGAACGCACCGCCGACGAGCACCAGCTCAGCCGGACGGAGTAAACGTCAAGCCGCCGCGCGGAACGGTTTTCGCGCGGCTGCGGGGCCCGAGCCCCACCCGGCGCAATCGCCGCGCCCCTTTTCACGCCCTTGTGAGCAGCGCTTATGCGCCCTGGGGCAAGCAAACCGCGCTCTTTCCAGGAAATCGCGCCGCTGGCGTACCCGCCATTTTCGAGCGATTTCGCTGCATTTTCAGCGGCAAACCGCCAAAAATACCTTTCAATCAAGCGTTTTCAACGATCCGTGATAGCCCCTAGGGAACTGTGGCAAGCCCCCTACGTTAATTCATCGAACACTTGAACCTTTCTCGAGGCTGACCCGACGAACGGGTGTGACCTTGGAGGCTGTCATGAACTGGTCGATGTACACCGCAGATCGCACCACCCACCTGAAGATCGTGGTCGTGGGCCTTGCCGCCGCGCTGCTGATCGCCGTGATCGGGATTTCGGCGCGCGAACTCAACCTCGGCACCGACATCATGACCGCGCAGGGCCCGACTGTAATCAAGGCCGGCGGCCCGGTGGTCCTGACCGACACCAACGCCCCGACCATCCGCTAGGACGCGGAACATCCCCGAGTTTCCGCGGCGATGCCCGCCGCGGCTGGCTGAGACTTCATCTACCTCCCCCTTCGCGCCGCTTCTGCGGCGCTTTTTTTTGGGCCCGCGCGGCGCTCTGCCGCGCGGCCCGCCGGGTCGATTGACCGCGCGGACGCAATCCCGCACGAGAGACGCATGATGCTGCGAATCATCCGCGGTTCCCGCCGCTTCGTGCTGCTCTCGATGCTCGCGACCGCCGCTTTTGCCACGACGGCGGCGGCGCAGAACGCCGTCAGCCCGGCCGCGCTCGCCGACTATCTGGCCAAGCTCAAACGCTACGAGCAGATTCGCCAAGCTTACGATGAGGAAGCCGGCGCCTATTGGGATGGCATCGCCGCCAAGCGGCGTATCCGCAACGCCAAGAGGCGCGATCGCGTCGCCATCACGCTCGACGACTATGTGCTGACGCAGCCGCCGCAATATACGGGGCCGCCGCGGCCGGTCGATCCGCGCGGCTTGCCGCCGCCGCCCGAGAAGCCGGAGATCCCGGTGATCGCCGACTTCCTCAAAGCCGCCGCCGACCAGTTCGGTTTTGTGCCCGATCGGCCGCGCAGCGACGCCGACTTCAAGCGCGCTTATGCGCGCGCCGCGCTGGCCGCCGGCCTGACACCAGCGCAGATCGTCGGCGTCTATGCTTTCGAGACCGGCGGCAACGGCACCTACGACATGCAGGCCGGTGTCACGCCGACACGGCTGAACGCGATCTCGCCGGCGGTCGGTTACAACCAGCTTCTGTCGACCAACACAGTGTCGCTCCTGGCCGAGTTCGGCGAGCGCTACCTCGCGGCCTTGCGCATGAAAGCAGTGCCGCTGCGCGGCGAAGCGAAGCGGACGATGGAGCACAAGATCAAGGCGTTCGAGCGCATGATCGCCTATAGCCGCTCGGTGCCGCAGCGCTGGAGCGAGCAGGACAAGCTCGCCAAGACCACGCTCGGCGGCTGGGGCATTCATGCCGCGGTGCTCGACATCGACCTCGGGCCGATGCTGCAGGTGCAGAAGCTGGTCAACTCGGTGCATTTCGCCAAGATGAAGGGCTATCAAGCGCCGCTGACGCCGGCCGAGCTGGAACTGATGAATTTGACCGGCGACGGCAACGGCATCGACATGGTGACGATGCCGCAAGCGCTGCGCGCGAAAGTGCCGACGGCGAACTTCTTTCAGCAGAACGGCTACGAGCGCAATCCGGTGGCCAAGCGGACCGCTGTGGTAGCAAACCTCATTGCCGACATGGAAGCCAAGATGGCCAAGGGCGCGCAGTCCGCCGGCGCCAAGGAATTGGCGTCGGCGTTTTGATCGCTATCGCACCGTTTCTTCGTAGGGTGGGTTAGGCGCGTAGCGCCGTAACCCACCATCGGGACACACCACGATTCAGCCGGTGGGTTACGCGCCGGAGCCTGCGCCCGGAC
>JANLJK010000255.1 GCA_029255525.1 Pseudolabrys sp. | reverse complement strand
AGCGGCCGGGTCCTTCGTCGGCCTCGTTCTCGTGGACGGGTTCGAGGCTGCGCAGATCGTCGGTTTCGACGCGGTCGATCATGAGAGGGTAAGGTCTCCGGCGGGAAGCGGCGCAAAGTGGCGTTCGATGTCGGCCTCGCTCACGTCGGCGAGCGCGGCCGGGTTCCAGCGCGGGCTGTTATCCTTGTCGACAAGCACCGCGCGCACACCTTCGTAGAAATCGGGGTCATGGATTATGCGTGACACTATGCGGAATTCGGCGCGCATGCACGTGGCGAAATCGTAAGCCGCGCCGCGCCGCACCTGGGCCAGCGCCAGCTTCAAACTGGTCGGCGATTTGGTCCGCATGGTGGTGGCGGTTTTCCCCGCCCATGCGGCGGTGACGCTCGCCGCTTGCGCTTCTTGATCGAGCGCCGCGAGGATGGCTTCGACGGTATCGCCCGTAAACAGCCGATCGATCGCGCCGCGATGCGCCGTCACCGGGCCCTCCCCTGGCGGCTCGGCAAAGGCCGCGAGCACGGCGTCGACGGACACCGTGCCGGTAAGGCCCTCGATCAGCGCCGGGAAGCTCGCGGACGGCACGCGATGCGTGGCGAGCCCGCAGGCGACACCATCGGCGGCGTTGAAGCGCTCGCCGGTCAGCGCGCAATACGTGCCGGTCTCGCCCGGCATGCGCGGCAGAAACCACGTGGCGCCGACATCGGGAAAGAAGCCGATGCCGACTTCCGGCATGGCGAAGGAACAACGATCGCCCGCGACGCGGTGCGAGCCATGCACCGACACGCCGATGCCGCCGCCCATGGCGATACCATCGATCAGCGCGACATAAGGCTTGCGGTAATTCTTGATCAGCGCGTTGAGCGGATATTCATCGGCCCAGAACCGCAGCGCCTCGTCGTGGCGGCCGGCGATGCCAAGATCGTAGAGCGCGCGGATATCGCCACCGGCGGAGAAAGCGCGGTCGCCAGCGCCGGTGATGATGACGCGGGTGACGGCATCGTCATCGGCCCAGGCCTCAAGCTGCGCGCGCAGGGCCAGCACCATGGCGTGGCTCACCGCGTTGAGCGCCTTCGGCCGGTTGAGAGTGATGATACCGGCGGCCCCGCGCCGTTCGAAGAGGACTTCCGCTTCCATCAGGCCAGCGCCCACAGATAGACGATGGTCGCCAGCACGCTGAAGACCGTGCGCACCGCGTGCAGCCGGCCCCACTGCAAGATCAGGCCGCGCGTCACGTCATCGGCCTCGTCCGGCGCGGTCGCCTCCAGCAGGCGGTTGGTCGGCATGATGATGAACAATGTATAGGGCCAGTTGACCAGCATCAGCGCGGCGCCGAGCAGCCAGCGCCAATCATAGGTCAGCAGGAAAGCGAGAATGCCGAACGCGCCGGAAATGACGGCGAGACTCGCCTGCATGATGAAGCCGCGCGCATAGCTCGGCTTCCATTCCGCCAACAGCGCGCGGTCGTCGAGCCCGAGCCGCGCATGCTGCTCGGCGAAATTGATGTAGAAGGCCGCGCCGGCGAACAGCGCGGCCGTCACCAGAGCAAGCTCGCCGCTTAACTGACTCAAGGTCATTTCAATTCCCCAGCATCGCCCGGCTGACGATCAGGCGCATGATCTCGTTGGTGCCTTCCAGGATCTGATGCACGCGCACATCGCGTAGCACGCGCTCGATCGGATGATCGCGTAAGTAACCGTAACCGCCGTGCATCTGCAGGCAGCCGTTGACAACGTCAAAGCCGGTGTCGGTGGCTAGCCGTTTAGCCTGCGCCGCAAGCCGCGTGGCGTGGCCTTCCTTCTCGCCGACCGCCACCGCCGCCCTGTGCAGCAAAAGACGCGCGGCGTCCAGTTCGGTCGCGTAATCCGCAACGCGGAATTGCAACGCCTGGAAGTCGGCGAGCCGCGTGCCGAACTGCTTGCGCTCCTTCATGTAGTCGATGGTGCGGTCGAGGCAGAACTGCGCGCCGCCGAGCGAACAGGCGCCAATGTTCAAGCGGCCGCCGTCGAGCCCGGCCATGGCGATCTTGAAGCCCTGGCCCTCGCTGCCGACGCGGTTCGTGACCGGCACGCGGCAGTTTTCGAAGATAACCATCGCGGTCGGCTGCGTCTTCCAGCCGAGCTTCTTCTCCTGCGCGCCGAACGAAAGACCGGGCGTGCCTTTTTCCACCAGGATGGACGAGATGCCGCGCGGACCGCCCTCGCCGGTGCGCGCCATGACGAGATAAACGTCCGAGCGGCCGCCGCCGGAGATGAAGGCCTTGGCGCCGTCGAGCACATAAAAGTCGCCGTCGCGGCGCGCCTTGGTGGTGAGGCTCGCGGCATCCGAGCCCGCGCCCGGCTCGGTCAGGCAATAGCTGGCGAAATGCTCCATGGTGCACAGCTTGGGCAGATGCTTTTGGCGCAACTCCTCGCTGCCATAGGCATCGATCATCCAGGCCACCATGTTGTGGATGGAGATGTAGGCCGCGGTCGACGTGCAGCCCTGCGCCAGCTCCTCGAAGATGATCGCGGCGTCCAGCCGCGTCAGCGCCGAGCCGCCGACGTCTTCCTTCACGTAGATGCCGCCGAAGCCGAGCGACGCCGCCTTGCGCAGCGCCTCTTCTGGGAACGTTTCGTTCTCGTCCCAGTCGCGCACGTAAGGCATCATCTCGTCGCGGGCGAAGGCCCGCGCCGTCGCCTGGAAGGCGCGTTGCTCCTCGGTGAGGTCGAAGTCCATGGTGGTGCGGTTCCGGCAGGCTCCCGCCGCACCCTTCCCGAGGAAGGAACGGCGGGTCAAGGGAGATGACGACCGGCCGCCCCGCCCCACCGTCCGACAGAGGGAAAATACCGCTGTCAGAATGGCTGCGAACGGGTGGCAGCCCGGCCGTTCATCGGCTAAAAGGGCGGCCGGAGAGAGACCCCATGGCAATCAAATTCGGCCGGCCTTTGCAGCGGTCGATCGGCTTCACGCCGATCGAGCCCGAAACCAGCGAGGCCCAGGCCCCTTCGCTCGACCTCACCGTCCGCATGCGCCGCACCCGGCGCAGCGACTGGTCGCGCCGCCTAGTCCGCGAGAACGTGCTCACGGCCGACGACCTGATCTGGCCGCTCTTCGTCATGGACGGCGACAATGCCCGCCAAGAGGTCGCCTCGATGCCGGGCGTCGAGCGCCTGTCGGTCGACCAGATCGCGCGCGAGGCCGTGCGCGCGGCGGAGTTGAAGATCCCCTGCATCGCCCTCTTCCCCTATACGAATCCGAGCCTGCGCGACGAGACCGGGAGCGAAGCGCTCAACCCGGACAATCTCGTCTGCCGCGCCATCCGCGCCATCAAGAAGGAAGTGCCGGACATCGGCATCCTGTGCGACGTCGCGCTCGATCCCTTCACCAGCCACGGCCATGACGGGCTGATCAAGGACGGCGAAATCCTCAACGACGAGACGGTCGCCGTGCTGGTCAGGCAGGCGCTGGTCCAGGCCGAAGCCGGCTGCGACATCATCGCGCCCTCCGACATGATGGACGGCCGCGTCGGCGCCATCCGCAAGGCGCTCGACCATGCGAACCTCACGCATGTGTCGATCATGGCCTATGCGGCCAAATACGCCTCGGCCTTCTACGGCCCGTTCCGCGACGCGGTCGGCTCGGCCAAGACGCTGACCGGCGACAAGCGCACCTATCAGATGGACTGCGGCAACACCGACGAGGCACTGCGCGAGGTCGCGCTCGACATCGCCGAGGGCGCCGACATGATCATGGTCAAACCGGGCATGCCCTATCTCGACATCGTGCAGCGGGTGAAAGAGACCTTCGCCATGCCGACTTTCGCCTATCAGGTGTCGGGCGAGTACGCGATGATCCAGGCTGCGGCGCAGAACGGCTGGCTCGACGGCGAACGCGCGATGGTGGAAAGCCTCATCGGCTTCAAGCGCGCCGGTTGCGAC
>JANLJK010000254.1 GCA_029255525.1 Pseudolabrys sp. | reverse complement strand
CTCGACATCGTCGACCCGACGCCGCAGACCGTGGACGCGCTGATGAAGCTCGACCTCGCTGCTGGTGTCGACGTCGAGATCAAACTCTGAGCCGCGCGAGGAAGCCATGCGTTCTGGAGTGATCGCGCAGAAGATCGGGATGACCCGGGTGTTCACCGAAGCCGGTGAGCATGTGCCGGTGACTGTCCTTCAACTTGCCCAGTGCCAGGTGATCGCTCACCGCACCAAGGACAAGAACGGCTATGTCGCGCTGCAGCTCGGGTCGGGCCCGCGCCGCACCAACAATATGAGCAAGGCCGACCGCGGCTATTTCGGCAAGGCGAATGTCGAGCCGAAGCGCAAGCTGGCCGAGTTCCGCGTGACCGAGGATGCGCTGATCCCGGTCGGCGCCGAGATCACGGCCGACCACTTCGTGCCGGGTCAGTTCGTCGACGTCTGCGGCATCTCGATCGGTAAGGGTTTTGCCGGCGGCATGAAGCGGTGGAACTTCGGGGGCTTGCGTGCCTCGCATGGCGTGTCGATCTCGCACCGTTCGATCGGTTCGACCGGCGGCCGTCAGGATCCGGGCAAGACCTTCAAGAACAAGAAGATGCCGGGCCACATGGGCGTCGAGCGCGTGACCACGCTCAACCTCAAGATCGTGCAGCTCGATGTCGAGCGCGGCCTCATCCTCGTCGAGGGTGCGGTGCCGGGCGCCAAGGGCGGCTGGATCACCGTGCGCGATGCCGTGAAGAAGGCGCTGCCGAAGGATGCCCCGAAGCCGGGCAAGTTCCGCGTCAGCGAGACGACTGCGGCCCCGGCCGCGGAAGCGCCGGCCCAGCAGGAGGGCGCGTAAATGGAAATGAAGATCACCACCCTTGAGGGTAAGGAAGCGGGCTCGGTGAGCCTGTCGGATGCGATCTTCGGCCTCGAGCCGCGCACCGACATCATCCAGCGCTGCATCAACTGGCAGCTCGCCAAGCGTCAGCGCGGCACGCACAAGGCCAAGGACCGTTCGGAAGTCTGGCGGACCGGCAAGAAGATGTACGCGCAGAAGGGCACTGGCGGCGCCCGTCACGGTTCGGCTCGCGTGCCGCAGTTCCGCGGTGGCGGTCGCGCCTTCGGTCCGGTCGTGCGCAGCCATGCGATCGATCTGCCGAAGAAGGTGCGGGCGCTCGCGCTCCGTCACGCTTTGTCGTCGAAGGCCAAGGACGGCGGTCTCATCGTCATCGACCAGGCGACGGTGAAGGAAGCCAAGACCAAGGCGCTCGCCGCGCAGTTCGGCAAGCTCGGTCTGAGCAACGCCCTGATCATCGGCGGTGCGGAGATCGAGACCAACTTCGCCTCGGCCGCGCGCAACATTCCGAACATCGACGTGCTGCCGATCCAGGGCATCAACGTCTATGACATCCTGCGTCGCAAGACTTTGGTTCTGACCAAGGCCGCGATCGATGCGCTGGAGGCGCGGTTCAAATGAGCACCAGCGATCCCCGTCATTACGACGTCATCATCGCCCCGGTGATCACCGAGAAGGCGACCATGGCCTCGGAGCACAACAAGGTCATGTTCAAGGTGGCGCGCACCGCCACCAAGCCGCAGATCAAGGAAGCGATCGAGAAGCTCTTCGACGTCAAGGTGAAGAGCGTCAACACGCTGATCCGCGAAGGCAAAGTCAAAGCCTTCAAGAACAGAATCGGGCAACAGTCCGACGTGAAGCGCGCGATCGTCACCCTCGAAGAGGGTCACCGCATCGACGTGACCACCGGGTTGTAAGAGGTCCTCGCTATGGCATTGAAGACTTACAATCCGACCACGCCGAGCCAGCGCCATCTGGTGATCGTCGACCGTTCGGGCCTGTACAAGGGCGCGCCGGTCAAGTCGCTCACCGAAGGTCAGCACTCGACCGGCGGCCGTAATAACACCGGCCGCATCACCTCGCGTTTCCGCGGCGGTGGCCACAAGCAGGCCTACCGCAAGATCGACTTCCGTCGCGCCAAGCTGGACGTGCCGGCGAAGGTCGAGCGGCTCGAATACGATCCGAACCGCACCGCGTTCATCGCGCTGATCAAGTATGAAGACGGCGAGTTGTCCTACATCCTGGCGCCGCAGCGCCTGGCTGCCGGCGACACCGTGATCTCGTCCGAGAAGGCCGACATCAAGCCGGGCAATGCGCTGCCGATTGGCGCCATTCCGGTGGGCACGATCGTGCACAATGTCGAGCTCAAGATCGGCAAGGGCGGTCAGCTCGCCCGTTCGGCCGGCACCTATGTGCAGATCGTCGGCCGTGACCAGGATTACGTCATCCTGCGTCTGTCGACCTCCGAGCAGCGCCTGGTCCACGGTCGCTGCATGGCGACTGTCGGCGCGGTGTCGAACCCGGACAACATGAACACGACGATCGGCAAGGCCGGTCGCCAGCGCTGGAAGGGCCGCATGCCGCACAACCGCGGCATCACCATGAACCCGGTCGACCATCCGCACGGCGGTCGTACCAAGGGCGGTGGCCACTGGGTCACCCCATGGGGCTTCCCGACCAAGGGCAAGAAGACCCGCAAGAACAAGCGCACCAACAAGTTGATCGTGGTCAGCCGCCACGAGCGCAAGAAGCAGAAGTAGGACTAGGACATGACCCGCTCAGTCTGGAAGGGCCCGTTCGTCGACGGTTATCTGCTGAAGAAGGCAGAAGCTGCGCGCGCGTCTGGTCGTCACGACGTGATCAAGATCTGGAGCCGGCGCTCGACCATTCTGCCGCAGTTCGTCGGTTTGAATTTCGGCGTCTACAACGGCCAGAAGCACGTTCCGGTGACCGTGACCGAAGAGATGGTCGGCCACAAGTTCGGCGAGTTCTCGCCGACCCGCATCTTCTACGGTCATACGTCCGACCGTAAAGCCAAGCGCTCTTAAGTTTACTGGGATCAGAGATTAAGTCATGGGCAAGCGCGCACGCGAAAGAGACCTCCCCGACAACGAGGCCAAGGCTGTGAGCAAGATGCTGCGGGTTTCCCCGCAGAAGCTCAACCTTGTTGCGCAGTTGATCCGCGGCAAGAAGGTCGCGGGCGCTCTCGCGGACCTCGAATTCTCGCGCAAGCGCATCGCCAAGGATGTGCGCAAGTGCCTGGAGTCCGCGATCGCTAACGCAGAAAATAATCACGACCTCGACGTTGACGATCTCGTCGTCGCCGAGGCGCATGTCGGCAAGGCGCTGGTGATCAAGCGCTTCTCTCCGCGTGGCCGTGGCCGCGTGGGCAAAATTCTCAAGCCGTTCTCGCATCTGACGATCATCGTTCGTCAGGTCGAAGCGCAGGCGGAAGCCTGAGGAGTTATCGATGGGTCAAAAAGTCAATCCGGTCGGTCTTCGTCTCGGCATCAACCGCACCTGGGATTCGCGTTGGTACGCCGGCAAGGCCGAATACGGCACGCTGCTGCACGAAGACATCAAGATCCGCGAAGAGCTGATGAAGCAGCTCAAGCAGGCGGCGGTGTCGCACATCGTGATCGAGCGTCCGCACAAGAAGTGCCGCGTCACCATCCACTCGGCGCGTCCGGGCGTGGTCATCGGCAAGAAGGGCGCCGACATCGAGAAGCTGCGTAAGTCGGTCGCCAAGCTCACCGATAGCGACGTGGTCATCAACATCGTCGAAATCCGCAAGCCGGAACTCGACGCCAAGCTGGTCGCTGATTCGATCGCCCAGCAGCTCGAGCGCCGCGTTGCGTTCCGCCGCGCCATGAAGCGCGCCGTGCAGTCGGCGATGCGTCTGGGTGCCGAAGGCATCCGTATCAACTGCACCGGCCGTCTCGGCGGCGCCGAAATCGCGCGTCTGGAATGGTACCGCGAGGGGCGGGTGCCGCTGCACACGTTGCGCGCCGACGTCGACTACGGCACGGCCACCGCGTTCACCACCTTCGGCACTTGCGGCGTGAAGGTCTGGATCTTCAAGGGCGA
>JANLJK010000253.1 GCA_029255525.1 Pseudolabrys sp. | reverse complement strand
GGCAATCTGGTCGGCGAGTACCGCATCGTCGGCCTGTTCACGTCGTCCGCCTATACGCGCACGGCGCACAGCATTCCTTACCTGCGGCGCAAGATCGCGGCCGTCGAGCAGCGCGCGGGCTTCGAGGCCAACAGCCATTCCGGCAAGGCGCTGGCCAATGTGCTGGAGCACTATCCGCGCGATGAGTTGTTCCAGGCGGACGAAGACACGCTCTATCATTTCGCGCTCGCCATCCTGCAGCTCGACGAACATCCGCGCGTGCGTGTCCTGGCGCGACGCGATCGCTTCGACCGTTTCGTGTCGGTGATCGTCTATGTGCCGCGCGAGCGCTACGACAGCGATATCCGCATCAAGATCGGCGATTATCTGGCCAGCGCCTTCGTCGGTCGCGTTTCGGCCTATTATCCCTTCTTCCCGGAAGGGCCGCTGGTGCGCGTGCACTTCATCATTGGTCGATCCGGTGGCGCGCCGACGGAAATCAACCGCGGCAAGCTGGAGACGGATGTCGCGGCCATTGTGCGCACCTGGACCGACGGTCTCGCCGACGCGCTGGCGCTGGTCAATCCGTCCGACAAGGCGCAGGCTTTGTTCAACCGCTATCGCGACGCTTTCTCGGCCGGTTTCCAGGAGGCCTATGCGCCGACGGTGGCGGCGGGCGATATCCGCGTGGTCGAATCCTTGAGTGAACAGCGGCCGCTTGGGGTCGACTTCCATCACCGGCTCGAGGAAGAGCAGCAGTCGGTCGGCCTGAAGGTGTGGAACTACGCCAACCCGCTGCCTTTGTCCGAGCGCGTGCCTGTTCTGGAGAATATGGGCTTCAAGGTGGTGGACGAGCGCACCTACCATATCGCGCCGCAGGGCAGCGACGGCGCCTGGTTCCACGACATGCTGCTGACGCGCAGCGACGGCGGCATGATCGATCTCACCGAGGCGAAGGCGCGGCTGGAATCCGCCTTCCTGATGGTGATGCGCGGCGCCGCCGAGAGCGACGGCTATAACGCGCTGACATTGTTGGGCGACATCGCCTGGCGCGACGTGGCGTTGATCCGCACCTTGTCGCGCTTCCTGCGCCAGATCCGCGTGCCCTATTCGCAAGACTATATGTGGGCGACGCTGACCAAGCATGCCGGCATCGCCGCCGAAATCGTCGAGTTGTTCCACGCGCGGTTCGATCCGCGCGCCGAGGCGGAAGCGGGCCGCTACCCCAAGCAGAAGGTCATTGCCGCGCGTATCGAAGAGGCGCTGCAGAAAGTGCAGAGCCTCGACGAGGACCGCATCCTGCGCCACTTCGTCAACGCCGTGCAGTCGGCGATCCGCACCAACTTCTTCCAGACCGATGCCGACGGCCATGTGAAGGCGCTGATCGCCATCAAGTTCGAGAGCCGCAAGCTCACGGACCTGCCGCTGCCGCGGCCGCTCTACGAGATATTCGTCTATTCGCCGCGCGTCGAAGGCGTGCATATGCGCTTTGGCAAGGTGGCGCGCGGTGGCATCCGCTGGTCCGACCGGCCGCAGGATTTCCGCACCGAGATTCTCGGGCTCGTGAAAGCGCAGCAGGTCAAGAACGCGGTGATCGTGCCGGTCGGCGCCAAAGGCGGCTTCGTGCCGAAGCTGATGCCGAAGGGCGCCTCGCGCGAAGTCGTGCAGGCGGAAGGCATCGCCACCTACAAGCTGTTCATCTCGTCGCTGTTGGACATCACTGACAACATCGACGCCAACGGCAAGATCATCCGGCCGGTCGACGTCGTGCGGCATGAGGGCGACGACCCCTATCTGGTGGTGGCCGCCGACAAGGGCACCGCGACCTTCTCCGACATCGCCAATGAGTTATCGATAGGCCACGACTATTGGCTGGGCGATGCCTTCGCCTCCGGCGGTTCGGCCGGCTACGACCACAAGGTGATGGGCATCACCGCGCGCGGCGCGTGGGAATCCGTCAAGCGGCACTTCCGCGAGATGGATGTGAACATCCATGTGACGCCGTTCACGGTGGTCGGCGTCGGCGACATGTCGGGCGACGTGTTCGGCAACGGCATGCTGCGCGAGGACACCATCAGGCTGGTGGCGGCCTTCGACCATCGCGATATCTTCATCGATCCGGACCCGGATCCGAAGGCGAGCCTGGCCGAGCGCCAGCGCCTGTTCGCGCTGCCGCGTTCGAGCTGGCAGGACTACGACAAGGCGCTGATCTCCAAGGGCGGCGGCGTCTATCCGCGCGCGTCGAAGGAGATCAAGCTCAGCGCCGAGGCGCAGAAGCTGTTCGGTGTCGGCGCGAGCGTCACGCCGCAGGCTTTGATGAAGGCGATTCTCAAAGCCGAGGTCGATCTGCTGTTCTTCGGCGGCATCGGCACTTATGTGCGCGCGTCCACCGAGACGGACGAGATGGTCGGCGATCGCGCCAATGATGCGATCCGCGTCGCCGGCGGCGATCTGCGCTGCAAGGTGGTGGGCGAAGGCGCCAATCTCGGCATGACCCAGCGCGGCCGCATCGAGGCGGCGCTCAAGGGCATCCGGCTCAACACCGACGCCATCGACAATTCGGCCGGCGTCAACACCTCCGACGTCGAGGTCAACATCAAGATCGCGCTCAGTGCGCCGGTGCGCGCTGGCGCGCTGACGATCGAGAACCGCAACGCGCTGCTGACCGAGATGACCGACGAGGTCGCACGTCTCGTGCTGCGCAACAACTATCAGCAGACTTTGGCGCTCTCTTTGGCGCAAAAGCGCGGGCTGGAGGACTTCGGCTTCCAGCAACGTTTGATGCAGATATTGGAAACACGCGGCGAGCTCGATCGCGCGGTGGAATATCTGCCGGACGAATTGGCGCTCGCCGACCGGCGCAAGCGCAACGTGCCGCTGACGCGGCCGGAGCTGTCGGTGCTGCTCGCTTACGCCAAGTTGTCGCTGTACAGCGAATTGCTCGAATCGAACGTGCCGGACGATCCTTATCTCGGCCGCGAGCTCAACCGCTATTTCCCCAAGGAGATGACCGAGCG
The DNA here is from genome assembly GCA_029255525.1 of Pseudolabrys sp. Lineage (GTDB taxonomy): Bacteria > Pseudomonadota > Alphaproteobacteria > Rhizobiales > Xanthobacteraceae > Pseudolabrys. Next base: position 932 of record JANLJK010000253.1, on the reverse strand, counting down.
TTTCGCCGACGCGCTGCAAGGGCATCGGCTGCGGCGCGAGATCATCACCACGCAACTCGCCAATTCGATGATCAACCGCGGTGGGCCGACTTTGGTCGTGCGCATCGCCGATCAGACCGGCGCATCGGCCGCCTCGATCGCCGCGGCTTTTGCAGCGGTGCGCAACAGCTATGACCTGATCGAGCTGAACAGCGAGATCGACGCGCTCGACAACAAGGTTCCGGGTAAGACGCAGCTTGCGCTCTATGCCGCCGTGCAGGATCTGCTGCTCGACCGGCTGGTCTGGTTCCTGCGCAATGTCGATCTGCACCAGGGCCTCGACAAGATCGTCGCGCATTTCCGCGAGGGCATCGCGCAGGTGGCCGGCGCGCTCGATACGGCGCTGTCGACACCGGCGCGCGCGGCGCGCGACGCTCATATCACCGAGTTGACCAAAGCCGGCGTGCCGGACGCGTTGGCGCAGCGCATCGCCAACTTGAGTGCGCTTAGGCCGGCGCCTGATATCGTGCAGGTGGCTGATCGTGCCGGTAAGCCGGTCGCCGAAGTCGCGGCGACATACTTCGCGACCGAAGCCTTCTTCCAGCTCGATCGCGTGGCCGGCGCGGTGCCGGGCATCGTCGTGGCGGATTACTTCGATCGCCTGGCGCTTGATCGTGCGCTCGATTCGATCGGCGACGCTGAACGGCGTCTGACGGCGGCGATGGTCGGCAACGGTCATGCCGGCGCAGGTGCCGTCGATGAATGGATCAAGCCGCGTCAGGCCGAGGTCGAACGCATCCGCGCCGCGATCCACGAAATCGCCGGTTCGGGGCTCACTTTGTCGAAGCTCTCGGTGGCGGCGAGCCTGCTGGGCGATTTGGCGCGGGAGTAGTCGCTCTTATCCCTCCCCCGCTTGCGGGGGAGGGTGGCGAGCGAAGCGAGCCGGGTGGGGG
>JANLJK010000252.1 GCA_029255525.1 Pseudolabrys sp. | reverse complement strand
GCTCAACGTTTCCTGGGCTTTCGGATCGATATTGCCCTGCCGGACCAGGCAGCGGAACGTCGCCTGAATATGCGCGCTCGGGCAGCCGAAGCGGTCATACAGATCGAGATGGCGGAAGGCGGTATCGAGATCGTCACGCCAGAGCAGGCTGACCGCACGGCGGCCGAGCCAGACGCATTCCGGGTTGCCGGCCGCTCCCTCCAACACGCGGGACGCCTCGGCGATCTCGTCGATCTTCTTCTGGCCGTCCTTGGCGGCATCGGCTGCCGGCTTCGCCTGATCCTGCGCCTTGGCAGGACCGCTCTGGGCGAAAGCCGCGGCGGCGATGAGTGTAAAAGCGACTGTGCCGATCACGGCAGAGAAGTGACGTAAAGTAAGGAATAACGGCATTGTCCCGCCGGTGTGTGTGAGGGCGCCCCCGCGCCCAGCTCCGCTCACCTTTGGGACCGGATTGGGACGCTAATACGGCGCATAATTCTGCCGGTATCCCGGCAATTGTTGTGTGTTGAGCCCGACCCCTAGACTTGGACCTAACTAGACTTGGACCTGACCTTGAACCGCCGCTAAGCCGCGCCCGGGTTGGGCCCCGAAGCGCGCGGGAAAACTTGCCCTTATGGCTATCGATTTGTCCAGCGTTTCGCGACCGGTAACACGAAAATAGGCGCGCTGGACGGCAAACGGCGCGCTTGGCAGGCGACAGGCACCACGATAAGCCGAACGCATCGGGATTCATCGGGCCGAGCGGGTCAATACATGCGTTTTGGTATCGTCTGCCTCGCCGCCGTCGCGGCGATCATTGCCGGAGTGTGGGCGCTGCTCGGCAGCCCGGCCTTCGCTCCCCATTTCCCATGGCAGGCCGGTGAAAAGCTGTACTGCATCTCCTATGCGCCATTCCGGGGCACGCAAACACCGCTCGACCCGACCACGATGATCACGGCCGCGCAGATCGAGGACGATCTGACCCGTCTTGCCAAAGTCACCGACTGCGTCCGCACTTATTCGACCGATTACGGCCTCGACCAGATCACCCCAATCGCCGCCCGCCACGGCCTGAAGGTGCTGCAAGGCCTCTGGCTGTCGAGCAATCCGGCCAAAAACCGCGAGCAGGTCGACACGGCGATCGCGCTCGCCAACCAGTATCCGGACACGGTGCGCGCGGTGATCGTCGGCAATGAGGTGCTGTTGCGCGGCGAGATGACCGCGACCGACCTCGTCAACACGATCCGCACCGTGAAGGGGCGCGTCAAAGTGCCGGTCACCTACGCGGACGTGTGGGAGTTCTGGCTGCGTAATCGCGACGTCGCCAACGCGGCCGACTTCATCACCATCCATATCCTGCCTTATTGGGAGGATTTCCCGATCCCGGCGGCGACGTCGGGCGCTCATGTCCAGGCGATCCGCCAGCAGGTGGTCGATACCTTCCCCGGTAAGGAAGTGATCATCGGCGAGGTCGGCTGGCCGAGCGCGGGCCGCATGCGCGAGGGCGCGCTGCCGTCGCCGGCCAATCAGGCCCGGGTGATCCAGGACGTTTTGACATTGTCGAAGAAGGAAAACTTCAAGGTCAACGTCATCGAGTCCTTCGATGCGCCGTGGAAGCGGGCGCTGGAGGGGACGGTCGGCGGCCATTGGGGCCTGTTCGACGACGCCACGCGCAGCCTGAAATACAGCGGCAAGACGGTATCGAACCATCCGCACTGGACCTGGCAGGCCGGCGGCGGCATCGCCTTCGCCGTTCTGGTCTTCGCGGCGGCGATGATGACGCGGGGCAGTCGCGACACTAGTTCTGGCGCCTGGCTCGGCGTGGCGCTGAACGCAGGCGTCGGCGGCATCCTGGTCGGCTGGGCGATCGAGAACGTGCCGCTGGAAAGCCTCGGGATCGGCGGTTGGCTGCGCTCGTTGGCCATGGTTGCGGTCGCCATCGTCAGCCCGGTCGTGCTGAGCGTCGCCATCATCCGTGGCACGCCGATGCCGGCGCTGACGCAACTCCTGGGCCCGGCCGAGATGCGGACGGCCGACGGCTTCGCCAAGGCCATGGGCGGCATCCTGATTGCGACCTTGCTGTTGAGCCTGCTGATCGCGCTCGGGCTGGTGTTCGACCCGCGCTATAAGGACTTTCCCTTCGCGCCACTGACGGCGGCGATCGTGCCGCTTCTGGTGCACAGCGTGGTGGTGCCGCGGCCGCACGGCCATCACGGCACGGCCGAGATCGCCGGCGCCATGTTGCTGGCGGCCTCGATCGTCTACATCGTGCCGAATGAAACCCTGGCCAATTGGCAGTCGCTGTGGCTGTGCGCCGCGCTCACGGGCTTTGCGCTTACACTGACTCGGGTGCGCGACGCGCGAGGCTGAGGACCAAGAGTCCGACCGCCAGCGCCGAGAGCTGGATGTTGTAGAGCACGATGCCGAAGCAGGCCGCGGCCAGCGCGACGGTAAACAACACCAGCGACGGCCGCAGCAGATTGAGCGCGGCGACGGCCAGCGCCACGATGCCGAATACCGAGTTGGTGAACAGCGCGATGAAGATGCCGCGCGTGAAGCACAGCCACGTATTGAGGCCGGCCTGACAGGCGAGGCCGACGGTCGACTGCTCGACGGCGAGATAGCGCATATAGAGCGCATAGCCGAGCGACGAGAAGCCGATGATCAGCAGGACATTGGTGGCGCGGGCGCTGGGCAGAAACAATTTCATGGGCTGATTATGCCGGGACGGCCGCGCAACGGCAATCACCGCTGAACGATGGACTCGCCGTCGAACTTGGTGGCCTGGCACTGGATGTGAGACGACGCGAAGCGGGTGCAGACCTGTTGCGCGGCGGCGAGGTTCGGCATCGGCCCCACCACCAGACGCAGCTCCGTGCTGCCGGGCTTGCGACTGCGCACGGCGACCGGCTGCAGGCCCGACAGCAGCGGGCCGAGATTGGCTTTGATGGTGGTCCAGCGGGTGCGCAGCGCATCCATATTGGCGGCACCGCCGAGATCAATGCCGTACTCGGTCTTGGACGCAATGCGCGCGGCTGTAGCGGCCGTGTCGGCGGCGCTTTCGGTCGCGGGCAGGCCGGCGAGCCGGCCGGGCACTGCCGCGACGTCATGAGATTCTAAGGCCGTGGCCGCCGGCCCGTCGTCGTGCCTGTCTTGTTTGCTGTCGTGCCAGCCGCCGGTGTTTTCGATCACCGGCATCGCCAACGGGCTGATGGTCGGAATCGTCGGCACCGCGGCAGGCACGGGGACCGGTGTTGCCGTTGGAGCCGGTGCCGGGTGTGAGACCGACGCAACGGCCGTCACTGCCGGCGGAGAAATGGGAGCCGGCGGCGGAGCCGCGGCGACCGGTGGATGCTGGAGCGGCGGAGGAGCGGATGGTGGCGGCGCGGCCGCCTGCCGCTGGATCGAGCCGGTCACCTCGCTGAGATTTTGCTCCAAGGCGGCAAGGCGCTTGGCGAGCCGCTCGCGATCCGCCGCCAAGGTTCGAACTTCCGCCTGCAAACGCAGCGTCTCGGGATCCTTTTCAGGCGCGCGCGGTGAGATCGGCGCGGCGATCACTGCCGGCGGCGCCGATGGCGCGCCGTTGAAGAGCGTCTCGATCCGACGGCCGCCAATGTCCGATTGAGCGGTGAGCACGAAGGCCGCCACGGCCACCACAGCCGAGCCGCCCCAGGCGCACAGGCGCAAGACGTCGTCGCGCTCTTGCCGACGCGCGGTGGCGCGTAGCTTGTCGCGGCGGGGCAGGGAGACCTCGTGCGCCATCGGCGGCTCCGGCAAAGGCGAATCAGATATCGTTGAAAACATTAGCAGAATCCGGCAATCCGTGCTCTCACTGCATGGTGTTACAAAGCTGAATACTGCTGCCCTTTTGTCGCCCCGCCGCCTCGGCTATGGGGATGCCCCCGCAACCCGCGTGAGCTTTTGTCCGCATGGCTTCAAGAACTTGTCTCGCAAT
>JANLJK010000251.1 GCA_029255525.1 Pseudolabrys sp. | reverse complement strand
GCAGCGCCGCAACGACGAAGGTGATCCGCAGGCCAGTGGCGACAGCCTCTGGATGCGCCGTCGTGATGTCCGTCGCCCCGGAGGCAAAGGCAAACACGGCCCCCATCACGGACGCACCCGTGATGAGCCCAAGGCTGCGCGACAGATTGAGGAGGCCGGACACGAGCCCGCGCCGGTCTGCCGGAACGTCGGTCATGACGTCCGTGTTGTTGGCGGTCTGGAACAGCGCATAGCCGGCGGCGATGACCATCAAGGGGATAGCGTAGCCGGGGATGCCCAGCGACGTCGGCGCCGACGATACCGCGAGGCACCCGGCCGTAACGCCAAGGAGACCAACGACGATCATCCGTTGCGGACCGAAACGGTCGACGATCCGGCCCGCCAGCACACCGGTCAGCGCCGTCACGAATGGGCCGACGGACATGACCAGGCCGACAGGCGCCGCGTCGAGCCCGAGCCCGCCCGCAAGATAGAATGGACCGACCACCAAAGTCGCCATCATCACCGTGGCCACAAGCGCGCTGGTGACAAGACCCGAACTCAATCGCGCATCGCGCATCATCGCCAAACGGATGAGGGGCGCCGGGGCGGCGCGCTCAACGATGACGAACAGGATGGCGCCACAGGCGGAAGCCGCCAGCAGCAACGCGCCCACCACACCGAAATGTCCCTGTCCGCTCGTCATGGCCAGCGCATAGGCGGCGAGTGTCAGCGCGAGCAGCACGGTGCCGCGGGTGTCGAACGTCGTGGCCTTCGCGTCGCGGCGATCGTCGGGCAGGTAACGCCGCGCGAGAAAATAGGTCAGCAACCCGAGCGGCAGATTGACGAGAAAGATCGAGCGCCAGCCCAGCCATGCGATGAGAACGCCGCCGAGGGTCGGGCCGAGCGCCGTGCCGACCGCGGACATTGTGCCGAGCAGGCCCATGGCGCTGCCCGTCCTCTCCTTCGGCACCGTCTCGCCGACCATAGCCATGGACAAGGCCATCATGATCGCCGCGCCCAGGCCCTGCCCTAACCGCGCGACGATCAGCAGCGAGAGCGTCGGCGAAGCGCCGCACAGCGCCGAGGCCGCCGTGAAGAGGACGATTCCCGCCAGCAACAGCCGGCGGCGGCCGATCATGTCACCCAATTTGCCAACGCCGACGATCAACGTCGTGAGGGCAAGCAGATAGGCCAGCACGACCCACTGCACCTGCTGAAATGAGGCCGAGAACACGTCGGCCAGCGTCGGCAGACCGACATTGGCGATGCTGGTCCCGAGCGACGGCAACAGCGTCGACAGCGAAAGGCCTGCCAATGCGCCGCCGATCGGCGGCCGCGCGCCGAAAGGTCCGGCGGCCGCTTCACCTGGGGCGGCATCGAGTGGTCTCAACGACGTGTTCCTTCTGCTTTCGGCGCCAACGGAGGGGGCCGACTGAGACCTAGCCCTTTCGCTGACATGGCGAAACACGCAACAATTGCACTATATTCATGCGTCTGACGCCATGTCACCGCCGGGCCGTGCTACAGTCGCGCCATGGCACACCCCGATCTCAACTTGCTCGTCACCCTCGACGTACTATTGGCCGAAGGCAGCGTTGCGCGCGCCGCCGAACGGCTGCGGCTGAGCCCTTCGGCCATGAGCCGCGCGCTGGCTCGACTGCGTGAGACCACGGGCGATCCGCTTTTGGTCAGAGCCGGGCGCGGACTGGTGCCGACGCCGCGGGCGCTCGAACTACGCGAACGTGTCGGCCAGCTCGTGCAAGACGGCGAAGCCGTGTTGCGACCGGCCGACGCGCTCGATCTGAAGCGGCTCGTGCGCACCTTCACCCTGCGCGCGCGAGAAGGATTTGCGGAAACCTTCGGCCCCAAACTCATCGCCCGAGCCCGTGCGGCCGCGCCCGGCGTGCGGCTGCATTTCGTGCAGAAGCCGAACAAGGACAATGCCCCCCTCCGTGACGGTGCCGTCGATCTGGAACTGGGCGTCGTCGGATCGGCAACAGGCCCCGAATTGCGCGCGATGACCTTGTTCCGCGACCGCTTCATCGGTGTCGTGCGCAAGGGCCATCCACTGTGCCGGAGTGAGATCACGCCAGCACGCTACGCCGCAGCATCGCACATCCTTCTGGCGCGGCGCGGCCTCAACAAAGGCGGGCCGATCGACGAGGCGCTCCAGCCTCTGGGCTTGGAGCGAAACGTTGTGACAATCGTCGCCAGCTTTTCGACGGCCCTTGCGCTGGCGCGCGCCGCCGACCTGATTGCCAGCGTTCCCGAGAAGCTCACGGCGAGCCTGCGCACCGGCATGGTCAGCTTCCCGCTTCCGGTGCCGACGCCGGAGGTCACGATTTCGCTGCTTTGGCATCCGCGGATGGACGCCGATCCCGCTCACCGATGGCTCCGCGGATGCGTTCGCGACGTCTGCGCCGACCCGACGGCCGAGTCATCACGCGACGGCAAATCGCTACGCGCCTGACCGGGGCCGGACCGAACCGACACTCCTGTCAGGCGGCTGCGCGGCGCCGTTGTGTCGCCTCGGCTTCGGGCTCCTGCGAGGGCGCCTCCGGCTGCGGCTCCTCGGCCTCGCTCCGCTGCGGCCGGCGTTCTGCTTCACCGATCCGGAAGAAGGCGATCTGCTCATCCATCGCCTTCGCCTGATGCTCCAATGCCTTGGCAGTAGCCGCATTTTCCTCGACCAAGGCGGCGTTCTGCTGCGTGGCGTCGTCCATCTGCGTCAGTGCTTTGTTGATCTGCTCGATGCCGGTCGCCTGCTCGCTGCTGGCGTTGGCGATCTCACCCACGATGTCAGCGACTTGCCGGATCGAACCGACAATCTCGTTGAGCGCCTCGCCGGCTTTGTTGACGAGATCGACGCCATCCCTCACTTGGCCGCCGGAGTTCGTGATCAGGTCCTTGATGTCCTTGGCGGCCTGCGACGAACGCTGCGCCAGGCTGCGCACTTCGGTCGCAACCACCGCGAAGCCGCGTCCAGCCTCACCCGCGCGCGCGGCTTCCACCGCCGCGTTGAGGGCAAGCAGGTTGGTCTGCCGGGCGATCTCGTCGATGACGCCGATGATGTCGGCGATCTTGCGCGAGGAGTCTTCGATCTTGGCCATCGCCTCGACCGCCTCCGCGACCACCTGGCTGCCGCGGTCGGCAACGTCGCGGGTACCGGTCGCGAACCGGTTGGCCTGCTGCGCATTCTCCGCGTTCTTCTTCACGGTCGCGGCAAGCTCCTCCATCGCGGCGGTGGTCTCTTCCAGGCTGGCAGCCTGTTCCTCCGTGCGCTGCGACAGATCGGTGGTGCTGGTCGAAATCTCCGCGGACGCAGTGGCAACTTCCTGGCCGGACGTCTTGATATCCGCCAGCGTCTTGCTCACCTGCGCCGCCATGAGAGCGACGGCACTGGCGATTTCGCCCACTTCGTCTTTACGGCCGACGCCGGGAACGCTGACTTTGAAATTGCCGCTCGCGACATCGTGCAATGGCGCCCGCAAGGCCCGAATCGGCCGAGCGATCGACACGAAACCGAACACCGCCGAGCCAATCAGAATGACGACCGCCGAAAGGCCAACCGCAAGCCCGACGCCGTCGGCAAGGCTCATTGTGTCGCGCGCCGCGACCAGGCTCTTATCGGCCTCCGCAGCCATCGACCGGGCCAGCGTTACCGTACTGTCCTCGAGCTTGGCGATAATCGGCGCCAACACTTCCAACCCGATCTGCTCGATTTCCATGGCCAGACCTTCGGCTTCGGCCTCCGCCTGAAGGCCACCTTTCAGCCGCAGGGCAAGCGCCGCCGCCTTTATGCGCGCCAACTTCTGCACTTCGACCTCGTAGCGATCGATGAGCTTCTTGATGTTCTCGACGGCGTCGCGATGCTCGGCCATGACGGGCAGCGAGATCATCGAGTCGATACGCGTTTGGGCGGGCTGCTGCTCGCGCGCGTGCCGCTGGGGAGCGTGGTGCTCGGCGATCGCTGGGGGCGCGCG
>JANLJK010000250.1 GCA_029255525.1 Pseudolabrys sp. | reverse complement strand
CCTCCGAGCGGAGCCCTGCCGTCGCTCGGGGATGCGGGAGGTGCGTTCATCTCCCGCCCGCGAGCGCCGCGTCCTGCTCCGCCACACGACGCCTCATGACAGCGCCCTCAGATGAGCAGGACAGTTGAATTTTAAGCCCGCCCGGCAAATTGGGGAAAAATAGTTTTTCCGGCCGCTAAGCGGCTGAAGCGACAACGGTTTCAGAATCGAATCCGCGACAAAGACAAAATCGGCAGCCGCTCAGGGCGCGTATTCTGGGCGCTTTGGCGTGAAGACGTCGAGGTTCATCACCGGCTCGTCACCGATCACCTCGCCCCAATGACGCACGTTCGGCGGAATGAGCACGATGCCGCCGGGGCCGACGTCGCGCACTTCGTCACCGATGAAGAAGCGGATATGGCCCGACATGATGTAGGCGATCTGCTCGTGCGGATGGCTGTGCGGCTTCGGCTCATGACCGGGCTGCAGGCGATGCAGCGCCACGGTCGCACCCTCGCCGGAGAAGGCCTTCTGCTCCACGCCCTCGCGGATCTTCTTCCACTCGATCTTGCTCCAGTCGATCGCATGAATGTCCATGGCATTCCTCACTGCTTGGCTTTTTGCTTATTTGGCGGAACCGAGAAGTCCTGTCGGGCGCACGAACAGGAATAACAGGAGAATAGACAGTGCGGCGACATTCTTGAAGGCTGCGCCGAGGAAGACAATAGCGAGCGCCTGCGCCACGCCGAGCAGGATGCCACCCATAAAGGCGCCAAGCGGGCGGCCGAAACCGCCGACGATGGCCGCGATGAAGCCGCTGATGGCAAAGGGCACGCCGACATTGAAGGCGGTGTATTGCGTCGGCGTGATCAGGATTCCGGCGACGGCGCCCAGGCCGGCACTCAGGGCAAAAGCGAGCGCCAGCATGCGCGATACCGGGATGCCTTGCAGGGCCGCCGCGTCGCGATTGATCGAGCAGGCGCGCATGGCCTTGCCGGTTTTCGTCGACGAGAAGAACAGCGCCAGCCCGGCAATCACGATCGCCGAGCAGCCGACGATCCAAAGGAACTGGAAATTGATGGCGAAGCCAAAAACACGCAGCGGCGGCAGATCGGTGAAGACCGGCAGCGTGCGCGGCTGATCGCCGGCGGCGATGAGTGTCAGGCGTTCGACCACGATCTGCGCGGCAAGTGTCGCCAGGATCATGACGAACATGGTCGAGCCGCGGTTCCACAGCGGCCGGACCACGATGCGTTCGAGAGCAACGCCGGAGAGCGCGACAATCGCGATGGCGCCGATGGCGGCGAGCGGCAGAGGCAGGCCGAGCTTGGTCATGCCGGCATGGGTGAGCATGCCGCCGAGCATCACGAAGGCGCCTTGCGCGAAGTTCACGATGCCGCTGGCGTTGTAGATGACGCAGAAGCCGATGCCGATCAGGCCATAGATGGCGCCGACGCCGATACCGCTGAGGATGGACTGCGCGACGAGATCAAACATGCGCAGCCTCTTCGGTGCCGAGATAGGCGGCGATGACGTCCGGATTGCGCCGGACCTCGTCCGGTTTGCCCTTGGCGATCAGTCGGCCGAAATCCAGAACGGCGATCTCGTCGGCCACGTTCATCACCAGATTCATGTCGTGCTCGATGAGCAGGATGGCGGTGCCGGTGGCGGCGATGCGGCGCAACAATGCGGCCAGCGCATCGGTCTCCTGCCGGTTGAGGCCGGCGGCCGGCTCGTCGAGCAACAGGAGCTTAGGTCTTGCCGCCAGCGCGCGTGTGATCTCCAAGAGCCGCTTCTGGCCATAAGGCAGCACGGCGGCGAAAGTCTCAGCCTGCGCAGCAAGGCCGGTTTCTTCCAACAAGCGACGCGCTTCCGCTTCGACCGCGGCCTCCTCGGCACGCGCGGCCCGCGTCGGCAGCAGCGCCGCCATCAGGCCGCCGCGGGTGTGCAGATGACAGCCGATCTTGACGTTCTCCAGCACGGTCAGACCTTCGAACAACTGCACGAGTTGGAAGGTGCGGATGAGGCCGCGCTTGGCAATGGTCTCAGGCGCTTGGCCAGTGATGTCCGCGCCATCGAACTGCACGCGGCCGGCGCTCGGCGGCATGAAGCCGGAGATCATGTTGAACAAAGTGGTCTTGCCGGCGCCGTTCGGGCCGATCACCGCCGACAGCCCCTGCCCCGGAATCTCCAGCGACACATTGTCGAGCGCGACCAGGCCGCCGAAGCGGCGCGTGATGCCGTCGAGGCGCAAAAGGCTCATGCGGCCCTCCGGCGCCATTTGGCCCACAGCTCGGGCAAGGAGGCGAGACCGCGCGGCGCGTAGATGAGGATGACGATCAGCGCCGCACCGTAAGCGAGGTCCTGATAGTCCTTGAAGGTGCGGAAGCTCTCCGGCAGCACCGAGATGATGATAGCGCCGAGTGCGGGACCACCGACAGTGCCGATGCCGCCGACATAGAGCATGGTGAAAGACAGAACGACCATCGGCAGGCCGAAGACTTCCGGGCTGACGAAGCCGACCGCGTGCACGAACAGCGAGCCGGCGATGGCCGCGTAAGCGGCCGAGATCATGAAGGCGATCAGCTTGTAGCGCGCGACATCGATACCCAGCGCCCGTGCCGCATCCTCGCTGCCGGCGGCGGCGACAAAAGCGCGGCCGAGCCGTGAGCGGCGGATGCCGGCGGCGGAAAGCAGCGCGAGCCCGGCGACGATCATGAGAAAGATGAGGATGCCGCGGTCGGACGTGACGGTGAAGCGGCCGATGCCGAGCGGCGGGATGCCGGAGATGCCCATGTAACCGTGCGTCACCGAATCCCATTGCACGGCGACCTCATAGACGATGAGGCCGATCGCCAAGGTCGCCATTGCGAGGTAATGGCCGCGCAGCCGCAGCACCGGATAGCCGATGATCAGCGCGCACAGAAGCGCGCCGGCAAGCCCGAGCACGCCCGCCGTCAGCGGGTCCCAACCATAGGTCGCGGTCAAGACGGCCGAGGTGTAGCCGCCGATGGCGGCGAAGGCGTTGTGGCCGAACGACACCTGGCCGGTGAAGCCCATGAAGATGTTTAGGCCGGTGACGAACACCGTGTAGATGCAGGCGAAGTGCAACACGGCGATGAGATAGCCGCCGGCCACGAAGGTATAGGCGACGAATGCCGCGGCAAGGCCCCAGAGGAGCCATGCAGCGAGATTGCCGCGGCCCTTAGCCGAGATAATAGTGGGCAAGTTCATCGTGTGACTTGATGGTGCGCGGGTCGATTTCCGCGGCGATGGAGCCGACCGAGAGCAGGTAAGCGCGGCGGGCGAGCTTGAGCACCAGCGGCGCTTTCTGCTCGACGAGGATGATGGAGAGGCCCTGGCGGTTGAGCTCGCCGAGCTTCTGGAGGATTTCCTCGATGACGCGCGGCGCAAGGCCGAGCGAAGGCTCATCGAGCAGCAGGATCTTCGGCTCCGACATCAGCGCGCGGCCGACAGCCAGCATTTGTTGCTCGCCGCCGGACAAAGAACCGGCGGTCTGCGTGAGGCGTTCCTTCAGACGCGGGAACAGGCTCAGCACCCGCTCATAGCGTCGCGCATATTCGCGCTTGTCGCTCAGCAGATAAGCGCCGAGCTCCAAGTTTTCCGCGACCGTCATCGGCGCGAAGATGCCGCGGCCTTCCGGCACCAGCACGATACCGAGGGCTGCGGCCGCAGCGGGGGCACGGCGCGGCACGTCGCGACCCCGAAACGTCACGCGGCCTTGCGTCGGCACCAGACCCATGATCGCGTTCATGAGCGTGGATTTGCCGGCGCCGTTCGGCCCCAACACCGCGATCAACTCGCCTTCCTCGACATGGAGATTGACCGGCCGAAGGGCCTCGACGTGCCCGTAGGACGCCGAGAGCCCCTCGACTTCGAGGATGCGAGAGTGGGTCGACGAGGCGCTCACTTCACCACTTTGACTTGGCCGCCGATGATGGTGGCGAGCAGAAGCGGGTTCTCGGTGATGCCCTGATGGTTGGTCGCCGACATGTGGTTGTGGCCGGTGGTG
>JANLJK010000249.1 GCA_029255525.1 Pseudolabrys sp. | reverse complement strand
GAGCGCGGCCGACGCCCAGGACAGCCTCGATCAGGGCAAGACGCCGGCGCAGCTTTTCGCTTCGGACTGCGCGATCTGCCACAAGTCGCCGCAAGGTCTGGCCAAAGGCGGCGGCCTGTTCGGCGTCCAGAGCTTCCTCCGGCAACATTATACGGCGAGCAAGGAGTCGGCGGCCGCCATTGCTGCCTATCTGGAGGCGATGGACCGCGCCGCCGGTCCGGCGCCGCGCGGTGGCACGCCGCCCAAGCGCAGCGCCAAGGGCGACGGCACGGCCAAGCCAGCGGCCGGCAAGAAGACCGAGCCAGCCAAGCTAGGCGAGGAGCCGAAGGCATCGGAGAGCAAGGCCACTGAGCCGAAAGCGGCCGAACCGAAGCCCGCCGAAGCCAAGCCTGCTGAAGCCAAGCCCGCTGAAGTAAAGCCGGCGGAGGCCAAGCCGGCTGAGAAGCCGACGGAAGCGCCGAAGGCGGAATAACGGGCTGGCGAGCGAACCACCGCGCTTATCGATCGCAAGAATAAGAAAAGGCCCGGCGCTTGCGCCGGGCCTTTTGTCGTCATGCAGAGAAGGGCAGACGCCCGCGTGAGGATTACTCCTCGGCGGCGGCCTTCTTCTTGCCCTTGGCCTTCTTCGGCGCTTCGGCGTCGGCGGCCGGCGCTTCCACGGCGGCGGCTTCCTCGCCTTCCTCGGTCGCTTCGAAGACGGCTTCGGCGTTGGCGGCGGCCTCGGCGCGTTCTTCGTCTTCATCGGTGCGGCGGACGGTCACGTCCTCGCCGCGCTTGATGCGCTCGGCCTCATCGTTGCTGCGCGCGACGACGACGGTGACCGAGACCTCGATCTCCGGATGCAGCGCGAGCGGCACCTTGTACTGGCCGATCGACTTGATCGGCGCATTGATGGAGACTTGGCCCTTGGCGATCTCGGTGCCTTCCTCGGCGATGAGGCGGGCGATGTCGCGGCTCGTCACCGAACCGAACAACTGGCCGACTTCGCTCGCCTGACGCAGCACGACGAAGCTCTTGCCGTCGATCTTCGACGCGAGCTTGCCGGCTTCGCCCTTGGCTTCGAGGTTACGCTTCTCGAGGTCTTCCTTCATGCCTTCGAAGCGCTTCTTGTTGTCGGCGGTGGCGCGCAGCGCCTTGTGGTTCGGCAGCAGGAAATTGCGGGCATAGCCGTCTTTCACGCGGACGACGTCGCCCATCTGGCCGAGCTTGCCGACGCGTTCGAGCAGGATCACTTCCATTGTCGTTACTCCTTCGATCTGAACTTGGTTGGTTGGTTGGTGGATATGGTCGCGTTACGTATCAGGTTGGTGCGCGTGGACCGCGCCGTCGCGCCACGCGGCCGCGCAGGTCGATCATGGTGTCGATGAGGCCGAGGCCGCACAGCGCCAGCACCGGCCAGCCGAAGACGACGGTCGCCGCATAGGCTCCGCCGAGCAGGAAAGGGCGGCTGTTGATGCCGCGCGTGATGGCGTGCAGCACGGCGAAACCGAGCACGCCATAGGCCATGAACAGGCTCGCCGACAAAACGCCGGCGACGATGCCGACGATGCTGTCGAGGAAGCTCAGCACGACGGCGATGGCGAGCGCGGCCGCGGTGGTCGGCGGAAACGTCATCGCGGAGAGCTGCGGCCACGGCCGCGTCAGACGGCCGGAGAAGCGCACGACGCGCGCGGCGAGATAGAGATTGACCAGCGAGGTCACGGTGGCGAGCACGGCGGCGGCCGGCGGGATCACCACGACTAAGAGTTCGATCAGGCGCTTGGTCGCGGGCGTGCCGTCGGGGCCGATGTCGATCGCCAGCATGCGCGACATCGTCGTCGACAGACCGTTGCGGAAGCTTTCGGCATCGAGGCCGAAATTCGGAATCGCGAACACGACGATCAGCGCGGCGAGCGCCGCGGCCCAGATCACCAGGCGGCCGGGCGGGTACCATTCGAGCGCCGGCTCGTTGGCGGGGCCGGCCGTGACCGGGCGGGCGAGCATCGCGAGATAGCCGAGCCACCAGGCCGGAATGCCGGCGCCCGCCAGGAAGGCAAAGAAGAAGGAGATGCCGAAGATGGAGCCGAGCGCCGCCGCGGCGACCACGCCGGCGATCAGCGCCGACCAATGGCTCCAGCCGAGCCCGGCGATCATGATCGGCATCGGCGCGAGATAGAACAGGATGACGGACAGCCACGAGCCGGACGTCACCGAGGCGAACAGCAAAGCCGCCGCGGCGCCAGCACCGATACCGATGAGTCCGATCTGCATCATCCCGAGCTGTCCCGCTCATTGAGCGGTTAGAGGCGGGAGGATCCCGCCCCAACCATCGGCCCGCCGGGTGTTCCGGGAGGCCTCGTTGACTTGCCTCATCCTGAGGAGCGGGCTTTAGCCCGCGTCTCGAAGGATGAGGCCTTTTGCTGTGCTCACCCTTCGAGACGCGCACCTGACGGTGCGCTCCTCAGGGTGAGGTCGATCTTAGCGGATCACGTAAGGCAGCAGGCCGAGGAAGCGCGCGCGCTTGATCGCCTGGGCGAGTTCGCGCTGCTTCTTGGCCGACACCGCGGTGATGCGGCTCGGCACGATCTTGCCGCGCTCCGAGACGTAACGCTGCAACAGCTTCACGTCCTTGTAGTCGATCTTCGGCGCATTGGCGCCCGAGAACGGGCAGGTTTTGCGACGACGGAAGAAGGGACGGCGAGCGCCGCCAGCTTGTGCTCCGAAAGCCATGATTATTCCTCCACCGCGGCGGTTTCGTCATCGTCACGGCGCGGACGGCGCTCGCCACGGTCGCCACCGCGATCACGGTCGCCGAAGCGGCCACCGCGCTCGCCACGATCGTCACGATCGCGGTCGGACTTGCGCATCATGGCGGAGGGGCCTTCCTCCAGCTCTTCAACGCGGATGGTGAGATAGCGCAGAACGTCTTCCGACAGGCGCTCCTGGCGCTCGATCTCGGACAGCGCCGAAGCCGGCGCTTCGACGTTGAGCAACGTCATGTGCGCCTTGCGGTTCTTGTTCATGCGGTAGGAGAGGGACTTCAGGCCCCAGTATTCGTTCTTGGTGACCTTGCCGCCGGCCTCAGTGACGATGCCGGAGAGCTTGGCGGTCAATTCCTCGACCTGCTGCGCGCTCAGGTCCTGGCGCGCCAAATAGACGTGTTCGTAGAGGGGCATGAAATGCCTTTCCCTGGTTAAAGCCCAATTCCTCGACCCTGGCGCCTAGCCCTTCGAGCCCTTCGGGAAAGGCTCGAAACTGCTCTGAAGGCGGGAACACGGGACGCCGGGCTTTACAGGGCCCTGCCGCTTTGCAAGTGACAAAACAGCCGTCCGTTCAGCTCCCAACCGGAGTCGACGGTGTGCGCGGGTTATAGGGATTTGCGAGGGGAAAGCAAGGCGAAAGGCCCATCTCGGGGCGGGTTACGCCGCCTCGGGGCCGCCTTTTTGTAGCCGATCGGCCAGCTTTACCGCCAAGTCGGCGCCTTCCTCGATCTGGCGCTCGCCCTCGGGGTCCGGCGTGCCGCCCCGGCGGATACGGTTGAGGGCCCCCAACAGACGGTCGAGGTTCTTCGCCAGCATCTGCTGGCGGAACAGCGGGTCGGTGCGCGCCCGCTCCAGGTCTTCCTCGGTGATCAGGTCGCTCATAGGACCGCCTTCAAGGGTTAATGTACCTTAGCCCACAGAGTCTTTGCGCTCGGTTACTAGGATCCTGCCAATTGAAGGGGGCGCCAACTTGACAGGACCCGCACTGGCGGTGTCTCTCGGCCCGAATTTTCCAGGAAGCACAGCAGGGTCGGGACGACAGAGGATGGCGGTCGCGTTCGTTTTTCCGGGGCAGGGCAGTCAGACGGTCGGCATGGGCAAAGTGCTCGCCGACCAGTTTGCGCCGGCGCGGGCGGTTTTTGCGGAAGTCGATGAGGCGCTGGGGACGAAGCTCAGCGACATCGTCTTCCAGGGGCCGCAGGACACGCTGACGCTGACTGAGAATGCCCAGCCGGCGCTGATGGCTGTCTCGCTCGCCGTCATCCGCGTGCTGGAGGCTGAAGCAGGCCTCGATCTCAAGCGTGAC
>JANLJK010000248.1 GCA_029255525.1 Pseudolabrys sp. | reverse complement strand
CCGGCAAATTGGGGAAAAATAGTTTTTCCGGCCGCTAAGCGGCTGAAGCACAAACGGATTCAGAATCGAAACCGCGTCAAGGCTGTTTCGGCCCGTGCGGTTCTGTCCCGGATTTCGCTTCGCTCGTCCGGGCTACAAGCCGACGCATCAGATAAGCCCGTCGCCTAGATGAGCCAACGGGTCGGCGCGAAGCGCCGCCCGATGACAGGCTCCACGAAATGCGGGGGCGCGCGCCGCATAAGCGTCCCGCCGCCTTCTACCCGAACCTGAACGCCAGCAGATTATCGAACGAACGCAGTTCGATCAGCACGCGGTGCAGGAGGCCGGCATCGCGCGTTTCGATCGCTTTGGGGATCAAAGCCAGGCTCGCTTTGGCGCCGTCGACGAGGCGGCGGAATTCCGGCTCCTGTTTGATCTTGTCGCCAGCGATGCCGTCGCAGCGCGTCAGCGTGTCATTGACGGCCTTGGCACTGGCGGCGACGGCGGACGCGGTTTCGGCTTTGCCAAGATCAAGCGCACGCTCGTCATAGGCCATCAACTTGTCCATGACGTCATTGGTGTCGCGCACGCAATCGGCCAGCACGACAATGCCGGCGGATTGGCGCAGCTTGTAGAGATTGTCGCGAAGGCCGATCAGCGCGTCGCGCGCGACGTCGGGCTTGCCCATGGTAAGCATCATGTCGGCCGAGATCAGCCGCGTGGCGTTATCGGTCATCACCGTCACATAGAGCGTCGTGTCCTTGAACGCGTCGGGCCGCTTGCGTTCGGCGACGCGCGCCCAGGCCTGGCGCAGCCGGTCGACCTCAAGGCCAGCGAGGTCGGTATTGCCGGTGCGCAAGTAGCCGATCGCCACGCGGTTATGCGCGCTGGCTGCCTCGACCGCGGCATTGAAGTCGGCCAGATCGTCGGCGCGCGCCGGGCCCACCGCTAGAATGACGATGAGGGCAGCAAGACGGGCAAGGCGCATGGTTCTTCACCGGACTGTGAGAGGCAGATATAGACGATAGCGAATATATGCTTTGGCGCATACGCGGGCGAGGGCGCCCGGCCGAGGCATTGGACCCAGGGGCCGACGATCATGACGCTGACGCGACGTAATCTGCTCATCGGTGCGGCGAGCCTTGGTGCGGCCGGGCTCGGCTTGGCCGCCGCGTCCGTTGCCCGCGCGGAAGAGCCGATCCTGACCGACGACGGGCTCTATAAGCAGCCCTGGTTCCTGGAGAGCTTCCTCGATCTTGCCGATGACCTGGAAGGCGCGGCCAAGGAGGGCAAGCGCTTCGTGGTGATGTGGGAGCTCAAAGGCTGCCCCTATTGCAAGGAAACGCATTTCGTCAATTTCGGACAGGCACGCATTTCAGACTATGTGAAAGCCAACTTCGAGGTGCTGCAGCTCAACATCATCGGCGCGCGCAAGGTGACCGATTTCGACGGGCAAGAGCTGTCGGAGAAGGAGATGGCGGCGAAATACGGCGTGCGTTTCACGCCGACCTTCCAGTTCTTCGGCGAGCGCGCGGCGGCTTTGAAGGGTCTGAGCCCGCAAAAGCGGGAAGTGGCCCGCGCTCCGGGTTATCTGCGGCCGGACGATTTCCTCGCCATGTTCCGTTACGTGCGCGAGAAAGCCTATGAGAGCAAAAGCTTCCGCGATTATGTGAAAGCGCTGCCGAGCTGACGCCGAAAGGCACGGCGGTAAAGTTATTCGCTTTCTTGCAGTGCGTATAAAATGCTCATTCTATGCTGCACCCGCGAAGAGCATATTCTTTTTTCTGAATATGATTTGAACATGGCGGAGTGCGCCGCTATGGTCGCCGCATCGCATGGGCTCAACGATTAGCGGCCCCTCAATTCCGGTTCGGGAGGATACGCAATGCGGGACATGACCCGTCGTGCGGCACTGATGCTCGGTGCCTCTGGCGCGGCGCTCACTTTGGTCGGTTGGAATGACGGCGCTTCGGCCGCGGTCAAAGAAGCAGCCGAGCAGATCGCCAAGTTCACCGGTGGCAAGGAGCCGGCCAAGGGCAAGATCTCGATCGAGTTGCCCGAGATCGCCGAGAACGGCAACACCGTGCCACTGTCGTTTTCGGTCGATGCGCCGATGACCGCCGACAATTACGTCACCGACGTGATGGTCGTGTCGGAAGGCAACCCGAACCCGGGCGTGGCCACCTTCCACTTCACGCCGCTGTCGGGCCGGGCGGAAGCCGCCACCCGCATCCGTCTCGCCGCGACGCAGAACATCGTCGTCGTCGCCAAGACCAGCAAAGGCGAGTTCCTCACCGGGCAGAAGCTGGTGAAGGTCACCATCGGCGGCTGCGGCGGCTGATCCGTCGGCGAACAGAACAACAGGAGACGATCATGGCGGAGAAGCCGCGGCTGAAGCTTCCGAAGGAAGCCAAGAAGGGCGACATCATCGAGATCAAGACCTTGATGCCGCATATCATGGAGTCGGGTCAGCGCAAGGATAAGGATGGCAAGGTCATCCCGCGCAAGATCATCAACAAGTTTACGGCAGAGTTCAACGGCAAGCCGGTGTTCTCGGCCGATCTCGATCCGGCGATCGCCGCCAACCCGTACATCCAGTTCTCCGCCAAGGTGGAGGAGAGCGGCACCTTCAAGTTCACCTGGACCGACGACGACGGTTCGGTCATTACGGCGGAAGAAAAGATCACCGTGGCGTAAGGCACCGGTCCGCGACAGCGCACAAAAAGGCGCATGCGGGACGGCCAACGAGAAACTGATCGTGTGGGGAGAATTCACGATGCGTGGAGCACTCGTCGTCGCGGCGCTGGCCGGGGTCGCCCTCATGGGGACGCCGGCCGCTCAGGCACAGACCAAAAAGGAAGCGCCGCTCGAATTGAAGGCAGACGCTTCGGCGCGGCCGTGGAAGCGCTATAATGGCTGGCCGGCGCGCGATTATTCGAAATTCAACACGCTCGGCAAGCTGGCGACCGCGCCGGCGCCGAAGGAGCCGCGCAAACTCGCCGGCATCGCCGTCACGGGCGATGTGGCGAATGGCGCCAAGCTCGTCGCCGACCGTACGCGCGGCGGCTCATGTCTTGCCTGTCACGTGATGGGGCAGGCCGGCAATGCCGACCTGCCGGGCAATGTCGCGCCCGACCTCTCCGAGATCGGCAATGCGGGGCGCGAGGACGAGTGGCTGTTCAATTACGTCTATGACGCGCGCGTCTATAACCCGGAAACCGTGATGCCGCCCTGGGGCAGCCACGGTTTCTTCACCGATGCGGAAATCAGCGACATCGTCGCCTTCCTCAAGACGCTGAAGAAGCCGGCGGTGTTCAGGACCGTGCTCGACAATCCCGAAAAGCGCCCGCCGCCGGTGGAGAAGCGCGAGAATCTCGATCCAATCGAGAACCCCGGCATGTGGGCGGTCGACAAGGCGCAGGAATTGTGGACGCAGAAGTCGGCCTCCGGCTTCTCCTGCAACACCTGTCACAGCGATCCGAAGACCCAGTTCAAGGCCTGGGCGGCGTCGATGCCGAAATGGGAGCCGCGGCTCGACAAGGTGCTCGGCGTCGAGGAATTCGTCACCCGCCACGCCAAGGCCACCACCGGCGTCGACTGGCTGATGGAGACCGACGAGAACCGGGCGATGTCGGTCTACCTGCATTTCCTCGCCAATGGCGAGGCGATCAAGGTCGATACCGAAAGCGCCGGCGCCAAGGCCGCCATCGCGCGCGGCGCGGAGCTGTCCAAGCGCAAGATCGGCCAGCTCAATTTGGCCTGCACGGATTGCCACGGCATCGCGGCCAATAAATGGATCCGTGGCCAGTGGCTGGGCGAGCCGAAGGGCCAGTACGATCACTTCCCGACCTGGCGCACCAGCCTGCTGGCGATCTGGGATATCCGCCAGCGCTTTCAATGGTGCTCGGTCAATATCCGCGGCGACGAGCTGCCGCCGGACGCCAAGGAATATGGCGATCTGGAGCTGTACCTCGCGTCGCAGAACGACGGCTTGAAGCTGAGCGTGCCGGGGATCAGGCATTAGTCTGAAGCGATACGCGCTCAGACCTAGACCCGTCATCCTGAGGTGCGCGCCGGAAG
>JANLJK010000247.1 GCA_029255525.1 Pseudolabrys sp. | reverse complement strand
CCGGCTTTCGTCATTGCAAGCCTAAAAGGTAAACATCCCGTGTAAAATCAAAGCGTTAGCAGCAATCCAGTGGACTGCTAACACGCCTGCCCGGCCGGTCCGCCAGTGCGGGCCTTCCAAGCTGGAGACTGCGGCGCCGATTCCCGGAGCGCCCGTTAACCACGTAGTTTCAGGCACTTCCCGAAATTGTTGGCACTCACTCCTGATGAGTGCTAAAAAATTTTCGAGGCCCCTCTTGCGAGGCTTAACGGCGCACCCATCTGCCGCGCAGGTGCTGGCAAGAGGCAAGGCTGGCACCAAAAAAGCTTTACCGTCCAAAAATTTAGGAGGACTGCCATGAAGTTCCGCCCGCTTCACGACCGCGTCGTCGTCAAGCGCATCGATGCCGAGGAAAAGACCGCCGGTGGCATCATCATTCCCGACACCGTCAAGGAAAAGCCGAGCCAGGGCGAAGTGATCGCCGTCGGTCCCGGTGGCCGCGATGAAGCCGGCAAGCTCACCCCCATCGATGTGAAGGTCGGCGACGTCGTGCTGTTCGGCAAATGGTCGGGCACCGAGGTCAAGATCGACGGCCAGGATCTCCTGATCATGAAGGAGAGCGACATCATGGGCGTGCTCGAAGGCGTCAGCGCTTCGAAGAAGAAAGCCGCCTAAAGCAGGCAGAGCCCTCGTCCTGAGGAGCCTGCCGCAGGCAGGCGTCTCGAAGGACGAGTGCAACGAACTCATCGGCCTCATCCTTCGAGACGCCCGCCTCCGCCCTTCGGGCTTCGGCGCGCTCCTCAGGATGAGGGTCTAGGAAACAGAGGACCCAAAACAATGGCTGCTAAAGACGTCAAATTCTCCGTCGACGCGCGCGACCGTATGCTGCGCGGCGTGGACATCCTCGCCAATGCGGTGAAGGTCACCCTCGGCCCCAAGGGCCGTAACGTCGTGCTCGACAAGTCGTTCGGCGCCCCGCGCATCACCAAGGACGGTGTGACGGTCGCCAAGGAGATCGAGCTTGAGGACAAGTTCGAGAACATGGGCGCGCAGATGGTGCGCGAAGTTGCGTCGAAGTCGTCCGACTTCGCCGGCGACGGCACCACCACCGCTACCGTGCTCGCCCAGGCCATCGTCAAGGAAGGGTCGAAGGCGGTTGCCGCCGGCATGAACCCGATGGACCTCAAGCGCGGCATCGACCTCGCGGTCGAAGCCATCGTCGACCACCTCAAGGCCAACACCAAGAAGGTGACCTCGAACGAAGAAATCGCTCAGGTCGGCACCATCTCGGCCAACGGCGATCGTGAGATCGGCGACTTCCTCGCCAAGGCGATGCAGAAGGTCGGCAACGAAGGCGTCATCACGGTTGAAGAGGCGAAGAGCCTTGAGACCGAGCTCGACATCGTCGAAGGCATGCAGTTCGACCGTGGCTACATCTCGCCGTACTTCGTGACCAACGCCGACAAGATGCGCGTTGAGATGGAAGACCCCTATATCCTCATCTACGAGAAGAAGCTCTCGGGTCTCCAGGAGCTGCTGCCGCTGCTCGAAGCGGTGGTGCAGACCGGCAAGCCGCTGCTGATCGTCGCCGAGGACATCGAGGGCGAAGCGCTCGCCACCCTCGTCGTCAACAAGCTGCGCGGCGGCCTCAAGGTCGCGGCCGTCAAGGCGCCGGGCTTCGGCGATCGCCGCAAGGCCATGCTGCAGGACATCGCGATCCTCACCGGCGGCCAGGCGATCTCGGAAGATCTCGGCATCAAGCTCGAGAACGTGACGCTCAACATGCTCGGCCGCACCAAGAAGGTGTCGATCGACAAGGAGAACACCACGATCGTCAACGGCGCCGGCAAGAAGGCCGACATCGAGGCGCGCGTGGCGCAGATCAAGGCGCAGATCGAGGAGACCACCTCGGACTACGACCGTGAGAAGCTGCAGGAGCGTCTGGCCAAGCTCGCCGGCGGCGTCGCGGTCATCCGCGTCGGCGGCGCGACCGAGATCGAGGTGAAGGAGCGCAAGGATCGCGTCGACGACGCGATGCACGCCACCCGCGCCGCGGTCGAGGAAGGCATCCTGCCGGGCGGCGGCGTCGCGCTGCTGCGCGCCACCGAAGCCCTGAAGAAGATCAAGACCCAGAACGAAGACCAGAAGCACGGCGTCGACATCGTCCGCAAGGCGATCCAGGCTCCGGCGCGTCAGATCGCGTTCAACGCGGGCGAAGACGGTTCGGTCATCGTCGGCAAGATCCTCGAGAAGGAGCAGTACTCCTTCGGCTTCGACGCGCAGAACGCCGAGTACGGGAACATGATGTCCAAGGGCATCATCGACCCGACGAAGGTCGTGCGTGCGGCGATCCAGAACGCGGCGTCGGTCTCCGGCCTGCTCATCACCACCGAAGCGATGGTGGCCGAGCTGCCGCAGAAGAAGGGCGCGGCTCCGGCCATGCCGGGCGGCGGCATGGGCGGCATGGACTTCTAAGTCCACGCATTCTCAGCGACCAAAAATGCAAAGGCCCGGGAGAAATCCCGGGCCTTCTGCTTAAGGCGGCCTCTCCTACCCGCCCCGCGCCTGTGTCGGCGAACAGCCGAAGCGCGCGCGGAACGAGCGGTTGAAATACGATACTTCGTTGAAACCGCAATCGAAGGCGATATCGCTCACCTTCATCCGATTGCGTGCGGGATCGGCGAGCATTTGCTGCGCTTTCTGCAACCGCAATTCCATCAGGCGTTCGGTAAAACCCGTGCCGCTCTCCGACAGGAGATCGTTGACGTAGCGTCGCGAAATGCCGAGGCTGGTCGCCACGACGTCGGTCGAGAACGCCGGTTCGGCATAGTGCCGTTCGATCAGCGCCAGCACATCGTGCAAGCGCGCCGCGCGCAGGCCGCGGGTCGACGCCAATTCGGCTTCATCGCCTGTCGCACCCAGGGCCAGCACCATGAGGTCGAGCATCAAGATGCTCGCATGCGCCGCCACCATCGGCTCGCCGGCGAGCGCGGGCGCGCTCAAGAGGAATTCGAGGTAACGCTCGAGATGCCGCATGGCCGCCAACCGGCCATCGAGCAGTGTCATGATGCGATTGTCGGCATCGGGGACGCGCGCAACGATCTGCGCGCGCGGCGCGGTTGCCAAAAGCCACGACACGTCGCCGCCGGTGCGGGTTTCGCTGGCGACAGCGTTGGTGTGCACCATCACACTGCCCCGTTGCAGCGTGAGTTCGCGCGTGCCTTGACGCAGCGTCTGCGGCGTCCGGCTCCGGTCGAAGCCGATAATGAAATCCTCGCGTTCGTCCTGCGCCACATGCGCGCGCGACCGCGCCCAGAAGTCCGTCGTCGTCGCGAACTGGATAACGCGCGTATCGCCGACCACCGGCACGATTTCGACGTGGGTCGAAAAGCGGCTGTGATCGCCGTGCGACATCTCCGCAGCGCCAACCTGAGCAACCCACATGTCGCGCCACGTCGAGAAGCGCGCCCGTTCACTCAAATGACTGGGAAGTTGGTCGGAGGAGAAAACGATCTTCGTCACGAAGGGTCACCGATATTCATGGAACTTTGTATCGCAGAATCGCTCCGTCCGCAGCCACCGCGACGCACAAGTTTCGGGCACTTTTGCCTCCTGCGACAACTCTTTTGCTCATACGGTCAAAGTCTACGTCCCACCTCAGCGCCAGATGCTGTGGCCGTCATGCGACGCAGCACAAAAATACGGGAGCTTTGCCAATGCCATCAAAGGCATTGCCCGAGCCGACAAGACCCTGCGGCCGGCGAAGCGCATACTTCGCTCCAGAACCGTTCGGCCGCGCACGATCAACGGCCGCCGACAAGGATCGATGGGGGACTGCGTGCCGACAGCAAGACTTTCCGTAACGGCTGGTCTGATCGCTTTCGCGCTGGCGGCCGCGCCGGCGAACGCCGAGCCGGCCGCGACCAATTGGACCGGCCTCTATGTCGGCGGCCATGTCGGCTACGCTTGGAGCGGCTACGACTATACGCTGACGGACCTCGGTCCAAGCTGGGGCGGCGTCATGCCCGCATGGCTCAAGACCTATGGCGCGCCGAGCCTCAAGGGCACCGGCGCGGCGGGCGGCTTGCTGATCGGCGCCAACC
>JANLJK010000246.1 GCA_029255525.1 Pseudolabrys sp. | reverse complement strand
GTCATCGAGGACGAGACTGCGATCGTCAACGACGTGCCGTCAAAGTTTCTGGAGAAGTTCGAGAGCGTGGAGGGGGCATTTAACGAGCTCAAGCACCTGACGACTTTCGGACGCATGGACACGGCGCTGCGTAAGACGGCGGTCATGGCGTGCTGATCGAAAGCTTGAAACGGTAACGACGTGATCCAGGTAACGTTCTTGAGCAATGGCGGCAAGGTCGTCAGCGCGCCTGAAGACAGCAATCTGCTACGCGTATCGTTGCGCGAGCAGGGCGGCATCCCCTTCAAATGCGGCGGCGGAATCTGCGGCACCTGCAAGTGCAAGATTGAAAAAGGTCTTGAGCACACCGATGCGGTCAAGCCCAAGGAACGCAAGCATCTGAGCGAAGAGCAGCTCAAGGACGGCTATCGTATGGCCTGCCAGACCTTCCTGAAGGGCGATGTCAGCGTCTCCTGGCAGCCGCGCCCGGCGGGCACGCCGGGCCAGGTCCCGGGCGCAGCCAGGTCTTAGGCCGAGTATCGTCGGGATCGGTGACGACTCGGCGGCGCTTGTGCTGTATCAAGGTGGCAACGCGGATTGTCGCATCTAAGCAGTACTGGCTTTTGTCGTTTTCGGCTAAAGTTTAGGCTTGCGCGGCAAGATTCGCCCTTGGCGGGTGGAGGCGGCGTATTTATTTGACCATTGAAGTCACAAGCTAGCGATTTTGCACGATGGCTCGGAAGCATGGAATGCTGGGGCGTCGCTTGGGTGAAGATCATTCGTCTCTTCATGGCCAGGTGGCAGCCGAATTGCGTCAGCGCATCCTGAGTCGGCGCTTGATGGCAGGCGAGCGCCTTGTGGAAGGGCGCCTCGCGGATGAGCTTGGGGTGTCACGCAACCCGGTTCGTGAGGCCATTCGCGTGCTGGCGTCGGAGGGGCTCGTCGAGGTCAGCGCGCGGCGCGGGGCCTCCGTGGTGTCGATGTCGGCGCAAGAGGCGCGCGAGACCATCGAGGTGCGAGCGCTGCTCGAAGGGCAGAATGCGCGGCTTGCGGCGCGCCGGCACGACAAAGAAGTCATCAAGCGTATTGAGGCCGTGCTGCAGAAGGGGTCGCTGGCGGTTGCGCAAGGGCGTTTCGAGCAACTCAGCGATCTCAACCAGCAGTTCCATCGTGAGCTCGCTGCGGCCGGCCAGAACACCGTGCTGGGCGATCTGTTGAAGCGGCTACGCGAGCGGACCGCCACGTTGTTCGCGCCGACCGAGCCGGTATATCAAAGGCGGGCTTGGGATGAGCATGCGGCAATCCTGCGTGCCATCATCGCCGGCAACGAGCGCGACGCTGCCGCGCTTGCCGCGGAACATGTGATGCGCGCGGGTTCCGACTATCTAGCTGCGCTGGATACGAGCGACGAGATGCCATGGCTGGGTGTCAAAAATCGCCAGAAAGAAAAAGCGCGCGCGAAGGCGCCGAAGCGATCGCGCGGCGCCTCCAAGAATTAAGGTGATCGCTGAATGGAAGGATGAGGCCGCCCGCGGCGTCATTCGACGTGTTCAATCCCGATGCCGCGGCAATCCATTTCATAATCCAGATCGACGATGGGCGGCCGGTTGAAATGCCAGGTCAGGCCCGACCGTGCAGCGCCACGGCGCACGATTTCCTCGGCCAAGAACGGAAAGATGTCGTGCACGGTATAGAGCTGCGTGGCGGTCGTATCTTTCCAGCTGCATCCCAAGGCGCCGAGCCGACGTTCCATCTCGCCCAGGACCCAACGGGCCTTCTCGCGCAGGCCCTGGGGACTGACGTCGCCTGGGCGAACGACATGATCGCGATAATTGTCGCGGCCTTCGGGAGCTTCGCCGCTGCCGGCGACAACGAATGACGGCGCCGCGCTTTCGGCTTTCTCCGTATAGGAAAAGGCATAGAAGGACGGTTCCTTCGGCGCATCAATTTCCGGACAGACATTGCTGCGCGCCACCGGATTGGTCGTGCCGTCCATAAGGCCCCAACGCGCGAGCGTGCCGACGTAGAGTTCGTTGAAGCTCTTGAAGCCGGCTTCGGTGAACGGCGCCGGCGAGCGCAATTCGCAGGCCGCGAACGCGGCGAGAGGGCGACCGGCCGCCTTGAGCGTCGCTTCGATGCGCGTGAAGCCTTCGCTCATCGGCATCGGGTTATGGAATCGCACCCGCACCAGGCGATAGCCCGGCAGCGCGACGACGCCGGCCGAATATTGAAACACGCCCTTGATAAAGCGGTAGCCGCCGGGCTCGAAGGCGATTGTCTGCATAGATCTATGCTCCTTGGAAACGCGAAAGGAAAATGGGCGCGGTGTCAGGCCAGGCCCATGAAGGCTTCGCGGACCGATGGGTCGGCGGCCAATGTCTTGGAATCGCCCGACATGCTGACGCGGCCGCGGTTGATGACATAGCCGCGCTCCGCGAGATCGAGCGCGTCCATGACGTCTTGCTCGACCAGCAGGATCGCGACGCCCGAACGGTTGATGTCGCGCAGCCGTTCGATCAGCAGCTCCACCGCGCGCGGCGCGAGGCCGAGCGACAATTCATCAATCAACAGAAGGCTGGGACGTGCCAGCAGGCCGCGACCGATGGCGCACATCTGCTGCTCGCCGCCGGACAGCGTGCCGGCATCTTGGCGCCGCCGTTCGCCGAGGATCGGGAACATGGTGTAGACGCGATCGAGGTCGGCGGCGATTTCGGTTCGGTCGTCGCGCAGATAGGCGCCCATCAGCAGATTGTCGCGCACGCTCATCGCGGAAAAGAGCCGGCGGCCTTCCGGTACATGCGCGATGCCGGCCCTGACCAGGTCGGCGGTGGTGGCGTTGGTCATGTCCTTGCCGTCGACAAGGATCTTGCCGGCTGTGGCCGGCACGGTGCCGGAGATACAGCGTAAGAGCGTGGTCTTGCCCGCGCCGTTCGAACCGATCAGGCAGACGAGTTCGCCGGGCTTCACGTCGAGCGAAATATCCCAGAGAACCTGTACGTCGCCGTAGCCGCCTTGGAGTCCCGAGATGCTGATCTTGGCAGGCTGTGTCATGCGGTGCCTCCGGCGTGGGCGGCGGCGTATTTGGAGCCGAGATAGGCCTCGACGACCTTCGGATCGCGCAGCACGGCATTCGGCTCGCCGTCGGCGATCAACTGGCCGTGGTGTAGCACCACGATCCGTTGCGAGATCGAGGTGACCACCTTCATCAAATGCTCGATGACGACGATGGTGACGCCCTGGTTCGCCACCTTGCGGATCATGCCGAGGGCTTCGTCGATCTCGGTGGGATTGAGTCCGGCATTGACTTCATCGAGCATCAGGAGGCGCGGTTTCATCGCCAGCCCCTTGGCAAGCTCCAGGCGCTTGCGCTGCGCCAGCGTCAACGCCGCGGCGGGCTTGTCGGCGGATCCGCCCAGCCCGGTGAAGGCGAGGTGCTCGCGCGCCTGCGCATGCGCTTCCTTGAGGCTGTCGGCGTGGCCGGCGAACATCGCGCCGGCTGCGACATTTTCCAGGACCGTCATCTTGGGGAACGGCTGCACGATCTGGAACGTGCGGGCGAGGCCGAGCCGGGCGATCTGGTAAGGCCGCATCTTCGTGATGTCGCGGCCCTCGAAAAACACGCGGCCGGCGGTCGCCGGATGCACGGCCGTGATCAGGTTGATCAACGTCGTCTTGCCGGCGCCGTTCGGTCCGATCAGGCCGATAACCTCGCCCTGTTTGACCGCGAAGCTGACATTGTTGACGGCATTCAGTCCGCCGAAGCGACGCGAGGCGTTCTTGAGTTCAAGCAACGCGGTCATCTTTTGACTCCGCGTTTGGCCAGATAGTCACGGATGAGCGACAGCAGGCCGTTCGGCAGGAACAGGACCAGCAGGATGATGATCACGCCGAGCGCGGCGGCGTGAACGGTAAGGAAATTGCGCCACACCACTTCTTCGAATGTCAGCAGGACGACCGCGCCGATCGCCGCGCCGAACACCGTGCCGATGCCGCCGAGCAGCACCATGACCAGCGGCTTGACCGCGAGCAGGATGTCGAACACGTCCGGCGGCTCGATATAGTTCACCCAGGAGGCGTAGATCGCGCCGGCCACGCCGACATAGACCGCCGACAGGACGAAGGCGGCGGTCTTGT
>JANLJK010000245.1 GCA_029255525.1 Pseudolabrys sp. | reverse complement strand
AAGACGATGCGGGCCTTGCCCGGCAGCTTGAGCGGCGGGCGGTCGACGATCGCCGAATAGTCCGCGCGCTGGTTGGGGATCATGGGGGAGGGCATGCCGCTACCTCATCGCTCGGCCGTCACCCTGAGGAGCGCGCGGAACGCGCGCCTCGAAGGGTCTCTGAGTCACAGGTCCTTCGAGGCTCGACGCTATCGCGCCGAGCACCTCAGGACGACGGGAGAGACTGTCACACCGTCGCGGCGACGCGCAACCCGACCAGACGTTCAAGCGTGGCCGTATCCTTGGCCAGCACCGGCGCCGGCGCTGCGTGCGCCACCGTGCCGCGCTCCAGCACGATCGCATCCGCCGTCAGTTCCAGCGCGATCTCGGTGTGCTGCTCGACCAGGATGATGGCGATGCGTTTGTCGTCCAGGAGTAGCTTCATCGCCGCGATCAATTCGTCCACGATCACCGGCGCGAGACCCTCGCAGGGCTCGTCCAAGAGCAGCAGCGCCGGGTTGGTCATCAGCGCGCGGGCGGTGGCCAGCATCTGCTGCTCGCCGCCGGAAAGCTGGTTGCCCATGTTGCGGCGGCGCTCATTGAGCCGCGGGAACATCTTGAACACGGCGGCAAGGTCCCAGGGGCCCGGCCGCGCCGCCACAGTGAGGTTTTCCTCGACCGTCAGCGATGGGAAGATCTCGCGCTCCTGCGCCACCCAGCCGAAGCCCATGGTCGCCCGCTTGTGCGGCGGCACCTTCGACACATCCTGCCCGCGCCAGAGCACGCGGCCGGAGCGCATTTGCGTGTAGCCCATGATGGTCAAGAGCAAGGTCGACTTGCCGACGCCATTGCGGCCGAGCAGCGCCAAGCTGCCGTTTTCCGGCAGTTCGAGCGACACATTGTGCAGCACGACGGCGTCGCCATAGCCGGCGGTGACGTTTTCCAGTTTGAGCAGCGGTTCAGCCATGATGACGCTTGCCCAGATAGACTTCGCGTACGCCGGGATCGGCGGAGATCTGCGCCGGCGAGCCTTCGGTGAAGACCGCGCCGCCGACCAGCACGATGATATGCGTGGCGAAGCGGAACACCACATGCATGTCGTGCTCGATGAACAGAAGCGTCAATTCGTTCGACAACCCTGCCACCACCTCGAAGATGTCGCCGGATTCCTCCTGCGGCACGCCGGCCGCCGGCTCGTCGAGCAGCAGCACCTTCGGCTTGGTGGCGAGCGCCAGCGCGATCTCCAGGAGCCGCTGGCGGCCGTACGGCAATTCGCGCGTGGTCTGGTAGCAGACATCGCCGAGCTTCAGCTTGGCGAGGATCTCGTAGGCCTCCTCGATCGCGTCCTTGTTGACGGCGATATTCTGCCAGAAGCGGTCGGCGATGCCGCGCCGCTCGCACACCGCGAGTGTCACCGCTTCGAGCGGATTGAGTCCCGCGAACAAGGTGTTGATCTGGAAGGTGCGGGCGAGGCCGCGTTTGACGCGCGCCTGCGGTTCGAGTTGCGTGATGTCCTCGCCGCCGAGCAGGATTTGCCCGGCATTCGGCTGCAACAGGCCGGTCATCAGGTTGATGAGCGTGGTCTTGCCGGCGCCGTTCGGGCCGATCAGCGCGTAGCGCGCGCCGACGGGCAGGCTCAGATTGATGTCGCGCGACACGGCGAGCGAGCCGAAATTGCGCGACAGGCCGCGGGTTTCGAGCGCGATCGCGGTCATTTGCGCCTCCACCGCGCGGTGATCTTCGACAGGCCGCCGACGATGCCGTTCGGCAGGAACATCACCACCATCACCAGCAGGATGCCGATCCAGAAGTACCAGTATTGCGGCGCGATGCCGGAGAACTGGTCGCGCGCGATCATGAAGATGACCGAGCCGACGAGCCCGCCATAGAGCCTTCCGGCGCCGCCCAGCACCAGCATCACCAAGACGTCGGCCGAGCGCTGGAAGCTGATCGATTCGAGCGACACCGTCTCGGTCGTCTGCGCCAGGACCGCGCCGGCGATGCCGGCGATGACGGCGGCGATCGTATAGGCCTTGCGGATATGGGCGCGGCTCGCCGCGCCGATCGCCGGCATGCGCACCCAATTCTCGCGGATGCCGCGCAGTGCCAACCCGAACGGCGAATTGGTGATGCGGCGCACGGCGAGGAAGCAGATGAACAGCGCCGCCAGCGCATAGCCATAGGCGGTGTAGCCGTAGAGGTCGAACTTGAACAAGCCGAGCACCGGCCAGATCGACACGCCCTGCAGGCCGTCCGAGCCGCCGGTCAGCCAGTGCGCGCGGTTGGCGGCTTCGTGCAGCAACAGCCCCAGGCCCAGCGTGATCATGATCAAGGTGAGATGGCGGAAGCGCGAGACGATGAAGCTCGATGCGTAGCCGACGAGCCCCGCCAAAATCGCAGCGACCACGAGCCCGGTCAGCGGCTCGCCCCACACCAGCTTCGAAAAGATGCCGGCTGAGTAGGCGCCGATGCCGAAGAAGGCCGCGTGACCGAGCGATACGACACCGGCATAACCGAGGATCAAATCGAGCGACAGCGCGAACAAAGCGGCGATGGCGATCTGGCTCGCCAGCGACAGGTAATCCGGAAACAGGAAGAACGGCAGCAGCGTTGCCAGCCAGAACACGATCTCGATCGGCCGCCAGCGCGACAGGGATTGGAGATAAGCTTGCGGGTTGGTGGGTGCACTCATTTGACTCACGGGACGCGCCTCGCACTCCGCTCATTCCCGCGCAAGCGGGAATCCAGGGCCCCAATACCGGCCTTCAAGATGCGCCGCGCTGGATCCCCGCTTGCGCGGGGATGAGCGGGAGAGGGTGAGATCATGGCGGCCATTCCGTCACCGCTTGCCGAACAGGCCGGCCGGCTTCCACATCAGCACGACCACCATGACGAGATAGATGAGGAAGGCCCCTAACTCCGGCGCGTAATATTTGCCGGCGATGTCGGATACGCCGATCAGGCAGGCCGCGGCGAAGGAGCCGGCGATCGAGCCTAAGCCGCCGACCGAGACGATGATCAGCACATAGACCAGATAGGTGAACGAGAACGACGGATCGAGGCCGACGATCTCGATCGCCAGCGCGCCGCCCAAGCCGGCGAGGCCGGAGCCGAGCGCGAAGGTGGCGGCGAAGGTGCGGTCGACGTCGATGCCGAGGCCGCGCGCCATGCGCTGGTTGTCGACCGCCGCGCGTACCTGCGCGCCGAAGCGGGTGTATTCGAGCCCGGCGATCAGCAGCACGGTCACCACGATGGCGACGCCGATCAGGAACATGCGGTAATTGCCGAAGGCGAGGCCGAGGAACGTACTCGAACCGCGCAGGAATTCCGGCGCCTGGATCGGCTGCTGCAGCGTGCCGAAGATATAAGCCGCGACCGCCACCGAGATGAAGGCGAAGCCGATGGTCAAGAGCACCTGATCGAGATCGCTGGCGCGATAAAGGCGGCGATAGAAGAAGCGCTCCAGCACGACGCTCGCCAAAGCGGCGGCGACGAAGGCCGCCGGCAGCGTGGCCAAAAACGGCCAGTGAAACTCGTTCACCAGGGTGACGGTAACGTAGCCGCCGAGCATGGCGAAAGCGCAGTGCGCCAGGTTGACGAAATTCATCAGCCCGAGCGTTACCGACAGGCCGACCGACAGGACGAACAGCAGCATGCCGTAGGCCAAGCCGTCGAACAGGACGCCGAAGAAAGGAGGGAGCATCTAAAGCCCGGTCGCTTGGATTGGTTTCAGGTCCGTTCGTCCCCGCGAAAGCGGGGACCCAGTTCTTATCTTATAGCGCGGCATGCGTCCCCTGGATTCCCGCTTGCGCGGGAATGAACGGGATGTGGGGCTGCCGCAATGCGAGGATGGGGCGACCTCGGCGATCGCCCCATCCGGTATTGACACACGGCTGGTGCCGGAACGCCTACTTGTGCGTCGGGTCCTTGACGTCCTTGATCGTGTCGAACTCGACATTAACGATCTGGCCGCCGACCTTTTCCACCTTGCGGATATAGACGTTCTGGATGATGTCGCGCGTCGCCGGATCGATCGAGATCGGCCCGCGCGGGCTTTCCCACTTCATGCCCTTGACCGCTGCGATCAACGAGTCGCCATCGGCCTTGCCGCCGGTCTTCTTCAGCGCTTCGTAGATGAGGTGC
>JANLJK010000244.1 GCA_029255525.1 Pseudolabrys sp. | reverse complement strand
TTCCTCGACGCAATAGAGCAGCACCTGTTCGGGTGCGTGGCCGTCGCCGGTCAGTACCGCGAAACGGCGGCCGCCGATCTTCAACGTGTCGCCGGCGACCAGGCGCCGGAAGGTCGGTGGCAAGCCGGTGACCATTGTCAGATATTCGTGGCCGCGCGTGGAGACGAGCCGTGTCGTTTCGGGATCGAGCCCGTGCCGCAGATAGAACTCGGTGTAGACCGGGGCTTCGAGCGCGCCGGGGCTGAGCGAGATATTAGAGCAACCGAGATAGCTGGTCTCGCTGGTGAGCAGCGGCACGTCGCAGCGCTGCGTCAGCCAGCCGGCGGCGCCGATATGGTCCGGGTGATAATGCGTCACGATCAGACGTGTCAGCCGACGACCGTGCAGCGCGGTGGCGAGCAGGTCCTCCCAGACGGCGCGCGTCAGGTCGTCGCCGATACCGGTGTCGATCACCGCCCAGCCATCGCCGTCATCGATGATGAAGATATTGACGTGGTTAAGCCGGAACGGGAGGGGGATGCGGGCCCAGAGGATGCCCGGGGCGATCTCGATGACTTTACCGGGTTCGGGTGGCTCGGAAACCGGGAACTGAAGCGTGCTCGCTGCCTTATTCATCCCTTCTCATTAAGCCGTATTCGCGCCGCGGGCGAGCCCCTGAATGGCGGCGCATAGCGGCTGCGCGCATAATTCCGGCCCACATCCGTCCCATCAGCCGGCGACGGGCTCCCCCACGCGGGCGTTGAGCCGCGGCAGCACTTCGCGCATCAACCGCTCCATGGAGGCGCGTACCACGGGCTGCGGCAGCAGGCCGAAATTGTGCAGCGTCGAGACGTTGCGCACGCCCATGCGGTGCAGCGCCACGAGCTTGTCGGTGACGGTTTCGACCGAGCCGAACAGGTGCAGGCCGTTTTTCATGGCGTCGTCATAGGTCGACTTGCGGGCGTAGAGGCGTGTGTCGACATAGAGGTTGAAGGCCTCTTCGGCGTCGCGGCGGGCCTGGGCATCGGTCTCGGCGACATGCGTGTGCAATGTCACCACGGCGTCGTCGTCGGTGGGGGGTAGCCCAATGTCGGCCTTGTCACTTTCAGATTTGCCGCGCCGATATTCGACGAGGAGATCGCCGATCTGATCGAAGCTGTCGAGCGAGGCATAGGGCACGCACATCAGATTGTTGCCCTGCTTGCCGATGTGGAAGGAGGCCTCCCGCCGTAGCACGGCGACATAGATCGGCACCTGGCGCTGGATCGGCCGCACATTGAGCGCGACCGCGTCGACATGGGCGAACTTGCCCTTGGCGGTGACGCGCTCGCCGGCGAGCAGGCGGCGGACGATGCTCAAGTTCTCATCGAAACGGTCGCGCTTCTCGGCCGGGTCAACGGCATAGCCGGCGAATTCATGCGGCAGATAACCGGAGCCGACGCCGTAGACCAGCCGGCCGCCCGAGAGCACGTCGACCATGGCATAGCTCTCGGCCACGGTGAGGGGATTATGGAAGGTGAGGATTGAGATGGCGGTGCCGAGCTTGAGGCGGCTGGTGCGCTGCGCCAGCGTCGACAGCATCACCGCCGGATTGGGCACCACGCCGTATTCATGGAAGTGGTGCTCGGCGACCCAGAAGGTGTCGTAGCCGAGCTTATCGGCCAATTCGGCCTGGGCGATGATCTCGCCATAGAGCTGCGGCACCGTGCGCGCGCCCGACGGGTAGTGGTCCTGGACCGAGAAGATCGACAGCTTCATGGCATTTCCTCAGTTCTTATTGTTGACGAAGTCCCACACCTGCGCGGGGGCTTCCCAATGAACGTTGTGGCCGGCGCCTTCGATCACGCGTGCCGTGGGATCAAAGGCTTGCATGGGCGCGAGCGTGACCATCGGGTCCTTGGCGCCGGCGGCGAGCCGCAGCGGTGCTGAAGACAGCTTCAGTAGAGCTTGAATCGACGGGCCGACGCTGCCGAAGGCGCGCGGGTCCATGGCGACGGTCCACTGGCCGTCGCTGCCGCTGATGCCTGACGCAGCCGTATCCGACTCCGGATCGACCAAGCCGATCAGGCCGGACACTTTGAGAAAGCGGTCGATTGCTTCCGCGCGCGTGGCGAAGGCGCGGGCAGGGCGCGACGCCAACTCGCGCGCCTTGGCTTCTTCTTCCGGTGTCCAGACGAGCTTGACGCCGAAGGCGGCGACTTCGGCCACCTGCGGCCCATACCAGCCGGTGGCGGTGAGCGCCGCCACCACGCCGCCCATCGAATGGCCGACCAAGGTGACGTTGCCATAGGCCTCGTCGGCGATCAGGTCGGCGATGTCGGCGGCGTGCGCGGCATAGCCGTAAGGGCCCATCATGGGCGAGCGGCCGTGGCCGCGCAGATCGGGCGCGATCCAGCGGCCTTGCCAATGCTTGTCGGCAATATCGAGCATGCGCGACCAGACTGCGCGATTGGCGCCGAGGCCGTGGATGAGCACGGCAAGCTTGTCGCCACGGCCGCCGCGCGCCGCGCTCAAGCCTCGTCGGGAAATGATTTCTTCCATCGCCTAAAGCCCCAGATAGGCTTCGCGCACGCGCGGGTCGTCGGCGAGGCTCATGCTTTCGCCCGACAGGACGATGCGGCCGGTCTCCAGCACATAAGCGCGGTCGGCGATCGCCAGCGCGGCGTTCACGTTCTGCTCGACCAGGAGGATGGTCATGCCGTCTTTGCGCAGGGCCACCACGGTGTCGAGGATCTGGTCGACCAGCACGGGCGCAAGCCCCATCGACGGCTCATCGAGCAGCAGCAAGCGCGGGCCGCTCATCAGCGCGCGGCCCATCGCCAGCATCTGCTGCTGGCCGCCCGACAGAGTGCCTGCGGCGGTGTGGCGGCGCGCGGCGAGCGCGGGAAATAGCGCGTAGACGCGCTCCATCTCGCGCGGCACGTCGGCGGCGCGTCGGCGGAAGGCGCCCAAGCGCAGATTGTCGGCGATCGACAGGGGCGCGAAGACCTGCCGCGCTTCCGGCACCTGGGCGATGCCGCGCACGACGCGCACATGCGCCGGCAGCCGGTCGATCGCCGCGCCGTCGAAGGTGATGCGGCCTTTCGTCTGCGGCAGGATGCCGGAGATGACGCGCATCAAGGTGGTCTTGCCGGCGCCGTTGCTGCCGATCAATGTGACGATCTCGCCATGCGCCACTTGAAGCGACACGCCGTGCAGCACCTCGATGCGGCCATAGCGGCAGGTGATGTCCTCGACCTTAAGCACGCGCGCCCTCCCGCTGTCCGTGCTTGCCGAGATAGGCCGTGATGACGCGCTCGTTGCCGCGCACCTCGGCCGCCGTGCCTTCGGCGATGGTGCGGCCCTGGTCGAGCACGTGGATGCGGTGCGAGATCTTCATGACGAGCTTCATGTCGTGCTCGACCAACACGACGGCGATGCCCTGCGCGGCGATCTTCTGGATCACGGCGTCGATCTCGGCGGTCTCGACCGGATTGCAGCCGGCGGCCGGCTCGTCGAGCAGCAGCACCTTCGGTTCGGTGGCGAGTGCGCGGGCAATCTCCAGCCGCCGCAACGCGCCATAAGGCAGCGTGCCGGCGGGGCGGTCGGTCATGTCGCGCAGACCGACGAAAGCCATCAATTCCTCGGCCTTCTCGCGCGTCACGCGGTTCTGCTTGAGCACGGAGGGCAAGGTGAACAGATGCGCGATGACGTTGCGCCGCTCATGCAGATGGCGGCCGACCATCACGTTCTCGGCCGCGCTCATGCGGAAGAATATCTGCAGGTTCTGGAAGGTGCGCGACAGGCCGCGGCGCGCGAGCAGATGCGGCGCGAGCCCGGTCACGTCTTCGCCGTTGAGCGTGACGCGGCCGCTGCTCGGCGCGTAAAGCCCCGAGACGATGTTGAACAAGGTGGTCTTGCCGGCGCCGTTCGGACCGATGATGGCGAAGATCTCGCCTTCCTTCACATCAAACGACACATCCGCCAGCGCGGTGAGGCCGCCGAAGCCGATGCCGATGCTCGAGACGGATAGCATGGCTCACCGTCTCCCGAAGCGTGCGGCGAGGGAGGGGATGCTGCCGGCCGGCAGGACGATCATGACCAACATCATCACGAGGCCGAGCGCGCTGTGCTCGTAATCGTGACACACCGTGAGGAGCTGCGGCTGCGACACCAGG
>JANLJK010000243.1 GCA_029255525.1 Pseudolabrys sp. | reverse complement strand
GCTGGTCCTGCAGGATGCGGGCGGCGAGCGCCAGCGCGTCCTCCGGCGAGACCGAGCCATTGGTCTCGATCGCCATGGTCAGCATGTCGCGGTCGAGGTTCTGGCCCTCGCGGGTGTTCTCGACGCGATAGGACACTTTCTTGACCGGCGAGTAGAGGCTGTCGACCGGGATCATGCCGATCGGCGCGTCCTCGGGACGGTTCTGCTCGGCCGGGACATAGCCCTTGCCGGTGTTGACCGTGAACTCCATGCGGATCTCGGCGCCCTCGTCGAGGGTGCACAGCACGAGGTCCGGGTTGAGCACGACAACGTCGCCGACGGTCTGGATGTCGCCGGCGGTCACGGTGCCGGGGCCCTGCTTCTTCACCACCATGCGCTTGGGGCCTTCGCCCTGCATCTTGATGGCGATGTCCTTGATGTTGAGCACCATGTCGGTGACGTCCTCGCGAACGCCAGCGATGGACGAGAACTCATGCAGCACGCCGTCGATGTGCACCGACTGCACCGCCGCGCCCTGCAGCGACGACAGCAGAATGCGGCGCAGCGCGTTGCCGAGCGTCACGCCGAAGCCGCGCTCGAGCGGCTCGGCAACCACGGTCGCAATGCGCGAAGCATCGTGGCCCGCAGTGACCTGGAGCTTGTTCGGCCTGATCAATTCCTGCCAATTCTTTTGGATCACGTCTTCACCTTTTGAGCGGCGCAGGCTTCAAGGCCCTGCCCATCCCACCCGCCGCGTGGGGATAATTTTCCGGCGGTTAAACAGCGGCGCGGGCAAAGCCCGCGCGAAGAAACGCAATCAGACGCGGCGACGCTTACGCGGACGGCAACCATTGTGCGGGATCGTCGTCACGTCCCGGATCGAGGTGACGGTGAAGCCCGCCGCCTGCAGTGCGCGCAGCGCCGATTCACGGCCCGAACCGGGGCCCGACACTTCCACCTCGAGAGTGCGCATGCCGTGCTCCTGCGCCTTCTTGGCGGCATCCTCGGCCGCGACCTGCGCCGCGTACGGGGTCGACTTGCGCGAGCCCTTGAAACCCATGGTGCCAGCCGACGACCAGGCAATGGCGTTGCCCTGCGCGTCGGTGATGGTGATCATGGTGTTGTTGAACGACGCGTTCACGTGCGCGACGCCCGAAGCGATGTTCTTGCGTTCGCGCCGGCGGACGCGGGTGCCTTCCTTGGCCATAGTCGATCCTTTCGCGGCCCGTCTGCTCCCCTTGGAGCGCGGGCGATTTCAGTTATCAGGCGGTCTTCTTCTTGCCGGCGATGGTCTTGGCCGGGCCCTTACGGGTGCGCGCGTTGGTATGCGTGCGCTGGCCACGGACCGGCAGACCCTTGCGGTGACGCAGGCCGCGGTAGCAGCCGAGGTCCATCAGACGCTTGATGTTCATCGCCACTTCACGGCGCAGGTCGCCCTCGACGAGATAGTCGCGGTCGATCAATTCGCGAATCTGCAGCACCTCGGCGTCGGTGAGCTGCGACACCCGCCGATCCATCGGCAGGCTCAAATTCGTCATGATATCCTTGGCATTCTTGGGCCCAATGCCATGGATATACTGAAGCGCGATGATCACGCGCTTGCCGGTGGGAAGGTTCACGCCCGCGATACGAGCCACGGATTCTCTCCTGTTAACGTCCAGGCGCGCGGCGCGCGCCAAATTCTTGTGATCCCATAAGGGGATAGCGCAAAGCGTAACACGACACCCGACCCCGCCGATTTGGGGTCCGGCATCGCGTCAAACTCTTGAATGTGCAGCTTATTAAGGGATTCATCGGGCCCTCGTCAACCTCCGCTTGGTGCGGGATTTACGCTGGCCGGCCTTTGACTTAACGCGGGGTGCCTTGCGCCCTGCGGTGCGGCTCTTGGAAACCGACGCCCGGCCGCGACGGGCGGACGTCTTGGCCCCGGCCGCACGGCCGCGGCCCTTGGAAGCCTTTTTAGCGGCCTTCTTTGACGTCTTCTTGACGCCCTTAGCCTTCTTTTTGCCCGGCGCCGGCGTTTTCGCCGCCTTAGCGGGCTTTTTGGCGGCCGATTTGGCCTTTGCCGGCTTGCGCGCAGCCTTTGCTTTGACCTTGGCAGGCGCCAGGAGCGTGTTGATCGCCGTCGTGACCTCGTCGATCGGCGCCATGCCGTCGACGGTCTTGAGCTGGCCCTTACCCGCGTAGTGGTGGGTCAGCGGAGCGGTCTGGACCCGGTAGGCCTCAAGACGCCCCTTGAGCACTTCCGGATTGTCGTCGGCGCGCACCTTCTCACCACGGGCGGTCATTTCCGCGACGCGATTCTCGATGCGCTTGAGCAGAATGCCCTCGTCGACCTTCAGCTCGATCACGCCGTCGAGCTTCAAGTTGCGTTCGGCCAACAGCTTCTCAAGCGCCTCGGCCTGGGGCACGGTGCGCGGGAAGCCGTCGAGCACGAAGCCGCGCTTGGCATCGGCCTGGCCGATACGGCCGGCGATGATCGCGACCACCACTTCGTCCGGCACCAGCTGGCCGGCCTCCATCAGCGCCTTGGCGCGCTGACCGACCGGCGTACCGGCCGCGACCGCTGCGCGCAGCATATCGCCGGTCGAAAGCTGCACGATCTTGTGCTTTTCGACCAGCCGCTGCGCTTGCGTGCCCTTCCCCGCCCCCGGCGGGCCGAGCAGGATCAGTCTCATCGATTGCGCCCCCGCAATTTCGACCGCTTGATCAAACCTTCATACTGATGGGCCAAGAGATAGCCCTGCACCTGCGCCACGGTATCCATGGTGACGCTCACGACGATCAACAGCGAGGTGCCGCCGAAGTAGAACGGCACCGCCGCGTAAGAGATCAGAATCTCCGGGATCAAACAGACGATCGACAGATACAGCGCACCGATCACCGTGATGCGCGACAGCACATAATCGATGTACTCGGCGGTGCGCTCACCCGGACGGATGCCGGGGATGAAGCCGCCGTGCTTCTTCAGGTTATCCGCGGTCTCGGTCGGGTTGAACACGATCGCGGTGTAGAAGAACGCGAAGAACACGATCAGCGCGATGTAGAGCACCAGGAACAACGGCCGGCCGTGGCCGAGCAGCGTCGTGACCGTGGTGAGCCAGCCTGGGCCACCGCCCGCGTTGAAATTCGCGACCGTCGTCGGCAGCAGCAACAGCGACGACGCGAAGATCGGCGGAATGACGCCCGACGTGTTGAGCTTCAGCGGCAGATGCGAGGATTGGCCCTCGAACATACGGTTGCCGACCTGGCGCTTGGGATACTGGATCAAGAGCCGGCGCTGCGCGCGCTCCATGAATACGATGAAGGCGATGACGGCGACCGCCATCACGATAATGACGAGGATCAGGCCCGTCGACAAAGCACCCTGGCGGCCGAGCTCGAGGGTGCCGACGATTGCCGATGGCAGCTCGGCGACGATGCCGGCCAAAATGATCAGCGAGATGCCGTTGCCGATGCCGCGCGCGGTGATCTGCTCGCCGAGCCACATCAGGAACATCGTGCCGCCGGTGAGCGTAATCGTCGTCGAGATCAGAAAGAACAGGCCGGGGCTCGCGACCACATTGCCCGAGCCCTGCAGGCCGACCGCGATGCCGTAGGCCTGGAAGGTCGCCAGCACCACGGTGAGGTACCGCGTGTACTGGTTCATGACCTTACGGCCCGCCTCGCCCTCTTTCTTGAGCGCTTCGAGGGTCGGCGACACGGTCGTCAGCAACTGAATGATGATCGATGCCGAGATGTACGGCATGATGTTCAGGGCGAAGATCGCCATCCGGTTGATGCCGCCACCGGAGAACATGTTGAACATACCCAGGATGCCGCCGGCCTGGGTCTGGAAAAGCTGCTGCCACGCAGCAGGATCGATGCCGGGCAGCGGAATATAGGTCCCGAGGCGATAGACGAGCAACGCGCCGACAGTGAACCAGATGCGCTTCTTGAGCTCGTCGGCCTTCGCCAGAGCCGAGAAGTTTAGATTGGCCGCCAGTTGTTCTGCTGCCGAAACCATCCGTCGCTCCTGCCGCGCCCCGTCCGCCGCCACCAGCGCCCGGGCCGCTTAAGGGCCACGGGGTCTTCTCACGTCTCGCAGCGCTTTAGATAGGCGCTGCCGTCTTTTTGTGTAGCTCTTGCGCCGGCGGCCGCAGTGGCACCCTGTCGCGAGGGGGCCGGGCCGACCGGTCA
>JANLJK010000242.1 GCA_029255525.1 Pseudolabrys sp. | reverse complement strand
CCGCGTTCACCACCTTCGGCACTTGCGGCGTGAAGGTCTGGATCTTCAAGGGCGAGATCCTCGAGCACGATCCGATGGCGCAGGACAAGAAGCTCGCCGAAGGCGATGCCGGCCGTCCGCGCCGCGAACCCGCCGCCTGAGGCCAAGAATAGAGTCGCACGAACATGCTGCAACCGAAGCGCACCAAATACCGTAAGGCCTTCAAGGGCCGCATCAATGGTACCGCGACCAGCGGCACCACGCTCGCCTTCGGCCAATACGGCCTCAAGGCGCTCGAGCCGGAGCGCGTCACCGCGCGCCAGATCGAAGCCGCGCGCCGTGCGCTCACGCGCTTCATGAAGCGCGCCGGCCGCGTCTGGATCCGCGTGTTCCCGGACGTGCCGGTGTCGAAGAAGCCGATCGAAGTGCGCATGGGCAAAGGCAAGGGCTCGCCCGAGGTCTGGGTCGTGCGCGTGAAGCCCGGCCGTGTGCTGTTCGAAGTCGACGGCATCCCGCTCGCGACCGCCAAGGAGGCGCTCACGCTTGCCGCCGCCAAGCTGCCGGTCAAGACCCGTTTCATCGAACGTATCGCTGAGTGACGACCATGAAAGCCGCAGACGTAAAAGCCATGTCGCTCGATCAGCTCGATGACGAAGTGCTCAAGCTGAAGAAGGAGCAGTTCAACCTGCGCTTTCAGCGGGCCACGGGTCAGCTCGAGAACACCTCGCGCGTACGCGCGATCCGCCGC
This sequence comes from Pseudolabrys sp., assembly GCA_029255525.1. Taxonomy (GTDB): domain Bacteria; phylum Pseudomonadota; class Alphaproteobacteria; order Rhizobiales; family Xanthobacteraceae; genus Pseudolabrys. The sequence continues at coordinate 3,472 of JANLJK010000242.1, read as the reverse complement.
GACATCGCGCGGATGAAGACCATTGCCGCCCAGAAGCGCGCTGCCGAAGGCGGCGCTGCCAAGACGAAGTAAGGGGTAGAGAGATGCCGAAGCGTACGCTCCAGGGCGTCGTCGTGAGCGACAAGCAGGATAAGACCGTGGTCGTCCGCGTCGACCGGCGCTTTGCCCACGCGACGATGAAGAAGGTCATTCGCCGCTCGAAGAAATACCACGCGCATGACGAGGGTAACGTCTACTCCGTCGGCGACCAGGTGTGGATCGAGGAACGCCGGCCGCTGTCCAAGCTCAAGTGCTGGGAAGTGGTCCGCGGCGAGAAGAAGCAGAAAGTTCAATAGGCGCAATGCGCACTCACTTAACCGCAACGCGCACAACGAAATGAGAGCCGCATCATGATTCAGATGCAAACCAACCTAGACGTGGCCGATAATTCCGGCGCGCGCCGTGTCATGTGCATCAAGGTGCTCGGTGGCTCGAAGCGTAAGTACGCCACCATCGGCGACGTCATCGTCGTTTCGGTGAAAGAGGCGATCCCGCGCGGCCGCGTGAAGAAGGGCGACGTCATGAAGGCCGTCGTCGTCCGCATCTCGAAGGACATCAAGCGCGCCGACGGTTCGGTCATCCGTTTCGACCGCAACGCCGCCGTGCTGATCAACGCGCAGTCGGAGCCGGTCGGCACCCGTATCTTCGGGCCCGTGCCGCGCGAGCTGCGCGCCAAGAACCACATGAAGATCATCTCGCTCGCCCCGGAGGTGCTGTAATGGCCGCTAAGATCCGAAAAGGCGACAAGGTGGTCGTGCTCACCGGCCGCGATAAAGGTCGCACCGGCGAGGTGATCGAGGTCCGTCCGGCGGACGGGCGCGCGCTCGTGCGCGGCGTCAACATGGTCAAGCGCCACCAGCGCCAGACCGCCCAGCAGGAAGGCGGGATCGTCTCCAAGGAGAGCACGATCGACCTGTCGAACCTGGCCGTGGCGGATCCGAAGGACGGCAAGCCGACGCGCGTCGGTTTCAAGTTCGTCGGCGAAGGCAATGACCGCAAGAAGGTGCGCGTCGCGAAGCGCTCCGGAGTCGAAATCGATGGCTGATACGCAAACCGAAACCAAGAAGCCGAAGGCTGCGAAGGCTCCCAAGGCCGCCGCGCCGAAGGAAGCGGCCGCCCCCAAAGGCAAGGTTCGCGAGAGCTCGGACTATGTGGCGCGTCTGCGCACGCACTACGACAAGGTCGTGCGCGAGCAGCTCACCAAGCAGTTCGGCTATGCGAACGTCATGCAGGTGCCGATGATCACCAAGGTGGTGCTCAACATGGGCATCGGCGAGGGCGTCGCCGACCGCAAGAAGGTCGACAATGCGTCGGCCGATCTGACGGCGATCGCCGGCCAGAAGGCGGTCATCACCAAGTCGCGCAAGTCGATTGCGACCTACAAGCTGCGTGATGGCCAGGCCATCGGTTGTAAGGTCACCCTGCGCAAGAAGCGCATGTACGACTTCCTCGACCGCCTGGTCACCGTGGCGCTGCCGCGTATCCGCGACTTCCGCGGGCTGAACCCGAAGAGCTTCGACGGCCGCGGCAACTATTCGCTCGGCATCAAGGAGCACATCGTGTTCCCCGAGATCGATTTCGACAAGGTCACCGACTCGTGGGGCCTCGACATTACCGTCTGCACGACGGCGCGCACCGACGACGAAGCGCGCGCTTTGCTGGCGGCTTTCAACTTCCCGTTCCGGCAGTGAGGGGCACTTCGGCCACCTCAAACGCGGATACGTAAGGAGCGATAACTTATGGCGAAGAAGAGTTCGATCGAGAAGAACAACCGGCGGCGGAAGATGGCGAAGTCTTTCGCCAACCGCCGGGCGAAGCTCAAGAAGATCGTCCAGGACAAGGACGTGCCGCTGGAAGAGCGTTTTGCCGCGACTCTCAAGCTCGCCGAGTTGCCGCGCAACTCCTCGGCCACCCGCATTCGCAACCGTTGCGAACTGTCCGGCCGTCCGCGCGCTTATTATCGCAAGCATAAGCTCAGCCGTATCGCGCTGCGCGAGCTTGGCTCCAAGGGCCTGATTCCAGGCCTTGTGAAGTCGAGCTGGTGAGAGGGAGAGCGATATGTCTGTGAATGATCCGATCGGCGATATGATCGCTCGCATCCGCAACGCGCAGATGCGGAACAAGTCGAAGGTCTCGATGCCGGGCTCCAAGCAGCGCGAGCGCGTGCTCGAGGTGCTCAAGACCGAGGGCTACATCCGCGGCTACGCCGCCGTGGCGCATGCCTCCGGCCGCAGCGAGCTCGAGATCGAGCTGAAGTATTTCGACGGCACGCCCGTGATCCGCGAGATCGAGCGCGTCTCCAAGCCGGGCCGCCGCGTCTACGCTTCGGTGAAGGCGCTGCCCCGCATCAACAACGGTCTCGGCGTGGCCATCCTGTCGACGCCGAAGGGCGTGATGGCTGACCACGACGCCCGCGACGCCAATGTTGGCGGCGAAATCATCTGCACGGTGTTCTGATGTCTCGTATCGGCAAACGCGCGGTTACCGTCCCGACTGGCGTCACGGCCAACGTGGAAGGGCAGACCGTCAAGGTGAAAGGCCCCAAGGGCGCCATGCAGGTCGTTCTGCATGACGACGTGGTGGTTTCGATGGACAAGGGCGCCGTCAAGGTCGCGCCGCGCAGCGAAAGCAAGCGTGCGCGGTCGATGTGGGGCACCTCCCGCACGCTGGTGAGCAACCTGATCACCGGCGTGACCAAGGGCTTCGAAGAGAAGCTTGAGATCACCGGCGTCGGTTATCGCGCGGCGGTGCAGGGCAAGCAGCTCAGCCTGCAGCTCGGTTTCTCGCACGACGTGAACTATCCGATCCCGACCGGCATCACGATCGCGACGCCGAAGCCGACCGAGATCGTTATCTCCGGCACTGACAAGCAGCAGGTCGGGCAGGTTGCTGCCGAGATCCGCGGCTACCGTCCGCCGGAACCGTATAAGGGCAAGGGCGTGAAGTACGCCGGCGAATACATCTTCCGCAAGGAAGGCAAGAAGAAGTAAGAGGGCTTGCGCCATGTCGAAACTTAGTGTCCGGACCGCTCGGCGGACGGCGTCGGTGCGACGCAAGGTGAAGCTTGCGGGCATCACCTCTGGCCGCACCCGCCTGTCGGTGTTCCGCTCGTCGAAGCACATCCATGCTCAGCTCATCGATGACCTGAAGGGCGAGACCGTCGCCGCGGCGTCGTCGCTTGAGAAGAGCCTGCGTGAAAAGAACAAGACCGGTGCCAACATCGAGGCGGCGAAGACTGTCGGCAAGTTGCTGGCCGAGCGCGCCATCGCGAAGGGCATCAAGGACGTCGTGTTCGATCGCGGCGGCTACATTTATCACGGCCGCGTCAAGGCGCTGGCCGATGCCGCCCGCGAAGGCGGCCTCAACTTCTAAAGAAAGCGAACGCACATGGCACGTGAAGATCGACGGGAACGGGGACGCGGTGATCGCGAAG
>JANLJK010000241.1 GCA_029255525.1 Pseudolabrys sp. | reverse complement strand
TTCGCAACCGTGCCTGCTGAGAAATCGTGCGAACTTCGGGTTCGGGACACTAGAGCCTTTCCGGCTTTGATAGAATCAAAGCCGGGGCTCTAGCTTTTTGTTTTGACGCGTTTTCTTCACGCGAACCGGTTTCCACTTCGCTCGAAAACGCTCTAGCGCTGAGCGAGGCTACTGCCCCCACGCCCTGAACGCTTCCTCGAAAGCGCGGGCGCCGGGCGTGCCCTTCTCGACGGCGAGGATGGCGCGCTTGCCGCTCGTATAAACGAGCGGGATGTCGAACCAGTCGCGCTCCTTCAAGAGCTGCACGTTGCGTTGCAGGTCGATGTCGACCGCCGACAGGCCGACGAGGAAATAGCCGTTGGTCACCTTCACCGCGAGGCCGGCCAGCGGCACGCCGCGCGCCTGCTCGTTCTGCTTCATCAGCACACCGGGCACATTGCCGACACCGCCTTCGGCGAAGTCGGCCGGCAGCGTGAACATGATCTCGATGGTGTGGCTCGCCGGCAGCGCCTTGTCGGTGTTGCGGCGGAGCGACCACGTCATGCGCAAACGCCGCTCAGGGATTTCGACATCGGCGCGGATGGCCAACTCGGGCGCGAGGCCCGGCCCGGGCGACACCGTCTCGGTGCGCCAGATCGCCGAGCCGACATAACGCCTGCCCTGCGGATCGTTCGGATCCTCGTCGTAGAGCACGACCTTCTGCGCCACCGTGGCGGCGGGCGCATTGGCGTTGTTGGTGTTGGCGTCGCCGGAGGGGCCGATGCGATCGGCGATCTTCGGCTGGCCCGACGGTTGCGGCGCCGGCTGCTGCGGCTTCGGCGCCGGCGTCGACGAACGCATGCCGGCGACCATCGAGGAGATCGCACCACGCTGCCAATAAGCGGCGCCGGCAACACCGATGACCGCCAGCACGATCGCGGCGATCAGCGCGATGCGGCCCCAGTTGCGGGCCGGCCGCGTATAGGCGTCCTCGTCGTCGAACGGCTCGGCGGGCGCCGGCGGCCAGCTTTCCGGCAGCGGCTCTTCCGGCAAAGGCTCATGCGTCACTGCGCGCGGCAGCGGCTCTTCGGTCTCCGGCTCGGATAGCGGCGCTTCGTGATGCGGCTCGTAGCGCGTCTCCAAATGCGCATCGTGGCGCACGCCATAAGGCGACGGCTCCTCCGGCGGCGGCTCGACGTCCGGCGGCTCGAAAAATGGCTCCGTCCGCTCCTCGTGCCGGGCGGCGGGCTCTTCGTACGGTTCGGCCGGCTCCTGGCCGAAGTTGCGCGCCGAACGGCTCGCTTCGGCCGCGGCATCGCCCAGGCCTTCGGCCTCGGCCACGGTCTCGCGGAAATCGCGCAGGCCCTGATCGCGCAGCGAGGCCCGCGGCTCTTCATGCGGCGGCGCGGCCGGCTCCTCCGGCGCGGCGCGGCGCACAGCCTCGGCCTCGATCTTGCGGATCGCTTCTTCGAGCGCCAAACGCTCGCGCGTGATCTCGGATTCCTCGAGCGCGGGCTCGACGCTGCGGAGCTGATTGACCAGCGCCGTGCGCGCCCGCTCGTACAACGCGCGGCGGTTCTCGCCCGTGTTGTTCTCGAGGCCGTCAACGGCGCGGGCGATCAGGGGTTGATAATCAGCCATTGCTGCTCAACGTTGCCCCGTATGATGTCTTTTTTCGGCAATCATGTCTCAAAAGGATTCTTCATCAGAATGGTATCTTCACGCTCGGGGCTTGTGGAGAGCAAAGCCACCGGACAGCCGATGAGCTCCTCCACCCGGCGCACGTATTTGATGGCCTGCGCGGGCAGTTGCGCCCAGGACCGGGCGCAGGCGGTCGGCTCTTTCCAGCCGGCGATGGTCTCGTAGATCGGCTCGGCGCGCGCCTGCGCCTGCTCGCCGGCCGGCAGATAGTCGATCTCGCGGCCGTCCAAAAGGTAGCCGACGCAGACTTTGATCTCGTCGAAGCCGTCGAGGATATCGAGCTTGGTCAGCGCGATACCGTCGATGCCGGAGGTGCGCACGGTCTGGCGCACCAGCACGGCGTCGAACCAACCGCAGCGGCGGGCGCGGCCGGTGACGGTGCCGAACTCGCGGCCGCGCTCGCCGAGCGTCTTGCCGATCTCGTTGTGCATCTGGTCGGTCGGGAACGGCCCCTCGCCCACCCGCGTCGTGTAGGCCTTGGTGATGCCGAGCACGTAGTCGATGGCATTGGGCCCGAGGCCGGAGCCGGTCGCCGCCTGCGACGCCACGGTGTTGGACGAGGTGACGTAAGGATAAGTGCCGTGATCGATGTCCAAGAGCGCGCCTTGCGCGCCTTCGAACAGGATGCGCTTGCCCTCGCGCCTTTTGCCGTCGAGCATCTGCCAGACCGAGTCCATATAAGGCAGCACTTTCGGCGCGATCATCGCGAGGTAATCATAGACGGTTTGCGCGGCGACCTCGGCCAGGCCGTTGCCGCGGCGCAGCGCATTGTGGTGCGCCAGCAGCCGGTCGATCTTCGGTCCCAAAGTCGGCAGGTCGGCGAGATCCATGAAACGGATGGCGCGGCGGCCGACCTTGTCTTCATAGGCCGGGCCGATGCCGCGCTTGGTGGTGCCGATGCGGGCCGACGAGTTTTCGCGGATGGCTTCCAGCTCGCGGTGCAACGGCAGAATGAGCACGGCATTCTCGGCGATGCGCAGCGTTTCGGGCGTGACCTTCACGCCCTGCTTCTCGAGCTGGGCGATCTCGTCGATCAAGGCCTGCGGGTCGATGACGACGCCGTTGCCGATCACGGACAGCTTGCCGCCACGCACGACGCCGGAGGGCAATAACGACAGCTTGTAGGTGGCGCCATCGATCACCAAGGTGTGGCCGGCATTATGGCCACCCTGGAAACGCACGACGATATCGGCCTGCTCCGACAGCCAGTCGACGATCTTGCCCTTACCCTCGTCGCCCCACTGGGACCCGACCACTACAACATTCGCCATCAGAAGCTTTCCCTGCGCCAGCGCCCGGACACATCAGCCGGGTGCCGCCGGCCAGGTCCACCCTCGGATAAAGGATGGGAGCCGCCGAAGCAAGGCAAAGGACCCCGTCCAGGGCCCGCAAATCCGGCTACTTCCCCTGATTTTTCAAGAGGCTACCCAGGTATAGCGACCCCCGGGGATTAGGGGATCAGCACATACCGGCCCGGCGCGTCGGCGAGCGGCCCTTCGCCCGTCGGGAAAGCCGGTGGCGCCACCGGCTGGCTCGAGCGGGCGGCAAGCCAAGCCGCCCATTCCTGCCACCAGGAGCCGCTCTTCTGCGGCGCCGTCGCTACCCAGCTATCCGGGTCGATATGGTGCGCGTCGGCCAAAGTCGTCGTGACCTGATAATGGCGGGCCCGATGATTGGGCTCCGACACGATGCCGGCGTTATGGCCACCAGAGGTCAACAGATACGTGACCTCGGTCTCGGTCAGGCGGTGAATCTTGTAGGTCGACCGCCAGGGCGCGACGTGATCGCGCTGCGTGCCGACGGCGAAGATCGGCACCCGGATGTCGGTCAGCGACACCGGCTTGGCACCGACAGTATAGCGGCCTTCGGCCAGATCGTTGTTGAGGAACAGCCGGCGCAGATATTGCGAATGCATACGATAGGGCATGCGTGTCGCATCCGCGTTCCAGGCCATCAGGTCGGACATCGGCTCGCGCTCGCCCATGAGATAATTGCGCGTCAGATACGACCAGACCAGATCGTTCGAACGCAGCATCTGGAAAGCGCCGGCCATCTGCGAGGTGTCGAGGAAGCCCTGCTCCCACATCATATCTTCGAGGAAGGCGAGCTGGCTCTCGTTGATGAACAGCATCAGCTCGCCGGCTTCGGTGAAGTCGGTCTGCGCGGCCAGCAACGTGAGCGATTGCAGACGATCGTCATTGTCGCGCGCCATGGCGGCGGCGGCGATCGACAGCAATGTGCCGCCGAGGCAATAACCGACGGCATGCACCTTCTGCTTGGGCACGATGGCGTTGACCGCATCGAGCGCGTCCATGACGCCGAGCGTGCGATAGTCGTCCATGTCGAGGTCGCGGTCTTCTTCGTCCGGGTTCTTCCACGACACCATGAACACCGTGAAGCCCTGCGACGTGAGATACTTCACCATCGAATTGTGCGGCGACAGATCGAGGATGTAGTACTTCATGATCCAGGCCGGCACGATCAGCACCGGCTCGGGCCGCACCGTATCGGTGGTCGGCGCATACTGGATCAGCTCGATC
>JANLJK010000240.1:1352-4221 GCA_029255525.1 Pseudolabrys sp. | reverse complement strand
TTATCCAGCATCTGCCCGACGAACGGGATGTTTGAAATCCAGGTCGAGCGCCGCTGACCGGAGGCCGCCTCGGCGATGTCGAGGGGCGGCGCATTGGGGATCGCGCCCGGCGGCACCGGATGATCGGCATCGGCGCGATTGGACTGCGGCGCGACCGGCGCGGCAATAGCGGTCGCCGGCGGCAAAGCCGGAGCGGCCGCCACCGGCGGAAGAACAGCTGGCGCAGGCGCCGACGGCGCCAGCGTCGTCTTCAGCGCTGGCGGCTCGGCCGGCGGCCGCGGCGCGTCGTGCGACAGCAGCGCGCCGCGCACAGCATCCAACCAGCGAGCGTCGTTGGTGGCGGAATCGAATGCCTCTGTCTCGGCGGCAGGCGGCGGCGTGACGGGCTTGGCCACCGCCGGCGCGGCTGGCCGCGGCTCAATCTTGCGGACAATCTCCTTGGTCAGCGCGTCGAGCTTCGCCGCATCCGCTTTCGCCGCCTCAATCTTTGCCGGCTCGGCTTTGGCCGCTTCGGTCTTAACCGGCTCGGTCTTCACGGCCTCGACCTTCGGCGCTTCCGACTTGGTCACATCAGGCTTGGCCACGTCCGCCTTGGGCGCGGCGACCGGGCGCGGCGGCACGATACGGGACTCGGCCTGCAAGAGCGTCACGAAGGCCGCCTTGGCGTCTGGATCGAAGGCGCCGCAGGATTTCTCGAAGGTCTCGACGTCGCGGCGCACCAGCATGCGGCGCGTGGCGGCGTCGATCTTCTTGTCGATCATCGTAATGATGCTGGCGCGCAGTTGCTGGCACTGCGTGTCGGGCGAGAAGTTCGTCTGGTACACCGTGTAGGCGCTGCCCAGCGCGACCGGAATAGCCAGCACCGAACCTGCCATCTGCAGGAACGACAGCAGGCGGGCAGGGCCCGGCGACGCGTCGTGCGCGCGGCCGTGCCGCTGCGACGAGGGATCGTGCGCCCCCGGTTGATGCATGGGATCGCGGGTCGCCACCAACATGAAAGGAAAGCCTCGGCCTGAGAAGTCGCGACGTTCAGTCACGAAATTATCGGGGAGAATTTGGGCCGGGAATGCGGCGCAATCGGGGAATTCGCGCTTCCCCCAATCATCACGGCGTTAATTCAGCCGGTGTGGCGCAGGAGGGACACGAAGAACCCGTCGGTGTCGGTCGTCCGTGGCGTCATCAGGATGCCCTCGGCCGAGAGCCGCGCCGCCTTGCCGAACATGAAGGAACGCTCGCCCAAAGCGGCGCCCGCGACCTCCGCCGGCGGCACCACCGCGAAGCCCGGCTGGCGCGCGAGGAAGGCGCGCACCTGCGCCCCGTTCTCGTCGTCGAGCACCGAGCAGGTGATGTAGGCGATGCGCCCGCCCGCCTTCACCAGGGTGACGGCGCGGTCGAGGATCTCGGCCTGCTCCTTGGTGCGCTGCTCCAGCGCGCCCGGCCGCATGCGCCATTTGGCGTCCGGATTGCGCCGCCAGGCACCGGTACCGGTACAGGGCGCGTCGATCAGCACCAGATCGATACGTCCTTTGAGATCGTCGATCTCGCCGCCGATCGATTTCGGGGTTCTAACCTGGACGTTGCGCGCACCCGAGCGGGTGAGCCGGTCATGGATCGGGGCGAGTCGCCGCTTGTCGTCGTCGGTCGCGAAAATCTGGCCCTTGTTCTGCATCATTGCCGCGAGCGCCAGGGTCTTGCCACCGGCACCGGCGCAAAGGTCCACGACCTGCTCGCCCGCCTTGGCACCGGAGAACAAAGCCGCGAGCTGCGAGCCCTCGTCCTGCACCTCGACCATACCCTTGAGGAAGGCCGGTTCGGCATGCACCGCCGGGCTCTTGGCTTCGGCCGACAGACGCACGCGCAAGCCCCAGGGCGACCAGCGCGTCGGCTCAGGGCTGAGATCGGACAGCATGCCGGCGGCCGCATCGCGCTCGGCCTTCAACGTATTGACGCGCAGGTCGAGCGGCGCGCGCGAGGCCAAGGCAGCCCCCTCCTCGCCCCGCTCGTCGCCGAAGGAGCGGGCGAAATGCACATCCAACCATTCTGGATAATCGCCCGCCACGTAAGCCGGCGCGCCGGCGAGATCGCCGGCGTCGAGCCGCTTGCGCTCGTCGTCGCTGAGCGCCTCGGGCGCGAAACGCGCGCCGTCGCACAATTTGGCGATCGCCTCGCCGTCGAGCCCGCGCTCGCGCTTGAGCATGCCGAGCGCAATCGCGCGCGGCGTCTCCGCGCCCATCACATAGGCGCTCGAGGCGCGCCGCCGCAGCGCGTCATAGACGAGCCCCGCGATGGCCGCGCGGTCGCCGGAGCCGGCGAAGCGATGCGCCAGCCCCCAGCTCTTGAGCGCATCCGGCGCCGGGCGGCGGTCGCTGTCGATGCTGGCGAGAACTTCAATAGCGGCGGCAAGACGAGCAGAAGGAGTCATGGCAATCCAAACAGAATACGAACGATGAAGATCAGCCACATCAGCAACAGCACCAGGAAGCCGAGGCCGAACACGCCGCCGCGTAGCGCCAGCCGGTTGCTGGTGACATGAACGTAAGCGTGGGCAAGACGGAGCAGCACGAAGAGCCACGCCATCACGACGAACAGCAGGTCGGCATGGCGCGTGATGATGGCGAGGATGGTCAGCACATAGAACAGAACCGGCGTCTCGAGCTGGTTATGCGCCGCGTAGGTAACCTGCAGCACGCGCGGCGGCCAGTTCGGCTGGCGCAAAGCGACGTCGCGCGGATGCACCGCCCCACTGCGGATCACGGTGACACGGTGATAGGCCATCCACGAGAACAGGACGAGCGTGAGCACGACCTGGACGAAAAGCGGAAGCAATATAGCTGGCAGCGACATGATCGGGTTCCAGGGTTCGCGCGGC
>JANLJK010000240.1:0-1252 GCA_029255525.1 Pseudolabrys sp. | reverse complement strand
CTCGCATTTCTCGCCGCCATCGCCGGCACCGTCGGCGGCTTCTTCGCGGCCGCCGCACTCGGCGGCGCCGTCGCCACGCTCATCGGCATCTCCAGCTTTGAAGGCGAAGCCGGCTACTTCGCCGTGTTCGTATTTGGCCCCGTCGGCGGGCTGATCGGGCTCGTGCTCGGTCTCTGGTTTGTGTTCCGCTACAAAGGCGGGCACCGCACCTTCTCCGCCATCGCGAGCCGCAGCGCCATCGTCATCGTCGCCATCGTTGTCGTGGCCGCCATCGGCGTACAGGTGCGCCTCGCCACCGTGGATTTCAACAACGGGCTCACGCCGCAATTGGAGTTCGAGATCCGCCTGCCGGCCAACACCGTGGTCGGCGACCGCCTCAAGATGGATGTCGAGATGCAGGCCGGCACGCAACGCAGCGGCGGTTTCTGGCGCGACGCCTGGCTGCGCCACGACGGCGACCGGCCGGTGCTCGCCGGCTTCGTGCCGCTCTACACCCGCACGTCGCAACGCGTGCTGGTCTTCTCGCGCGCGGGCGAACCGAAGCTCTTGTTCAATATCCGCCTCTCCGCAACGCCCGCACCATCCGATCAATACGGCGCCTGGCAACGCGTCGACTTCATCGACGACATGAAGGCGGAGTCGACGCCACGCCGTCCGGGCGACGCCGAGGCCTACGATATCCGCTACCGCGTGCCGGATTGGACCAAGCCCTGACACGACAGTTGGCGACTCCCGGCCATAACACTGCTACGTTCGGTGTCATCACACCGAAGGAGGTTCCGCTATGCGCCCCCTTGTCCGCCTGATCGCCGCCGCGGCTGCCTTCGTCTGGGCCATGCCCGCGTTCGCCGTCGAAGAATTTCCCTCCGGCTTCCGCACGCAAAACATCAAGGTCGATGGCGCTACGATCTATGTCCGCTCTGGCGGCGAAGGTCCGGCGGTGCTGCTGCTCCATGGCTTCGGCGACAACGGCGACATGTGGGCGCCGGTGGCCAAGGCCCTCTACAAGAACCACACCGTCGTGGTGCCCGATCTCCGCGGCATCGGCTACTCCTCCTATCCGGAAGCCGGCTACGACAAGAAGACCCAGGCCAACGACATCGCCAAGGTCCTCGATGCGCTGAAGATCACGAAGGCCGATCTGGTCACTCACGATATCGGCAACATGGTCGGCTATGCGCTAGCCGCGCAATATCCGGATCGCATCACCAAATGGGTGATCATCGATGCGCCGCTGCCCGGCATCGGACCC
>JANLJK010000239.1 GCA_029255525.1 Pseudolabrys sp. | reverse complement strand
ATGGCGACGGCGGCATCACCGGCACCACGATTACGAATACCACCGATAATGCTCTCTATTGCCTGGACAACACCGGCCTCCTGATCACTGCCAATATCATCCGCAACGCAGGCAACGGCGGCATCCGCCTGTGGCAAACCGCGAAACGCCACGACGGCAGCCTCGTCGCCGACAACACCATCGAGGACATCCTCGCGCGCGGCGGCGGCAGCGGCGAGAACGGCAACGCCGTCAATGTCTTCCGCGCCACCAATGTGATCGTGCGCAACAATATGATCCGCCGTTGCGCTTTCTCCGCGGTGCGCGGCAACGGCGCGTCGAACCTGCAGGTCATCGGCAACAACTGCGCCGTCATGAAAGAGACGGCGATGTATGCCGAGTTCGATTTCGAAGGCTCGGTGTTCGCGCACAACGTCATCGACACCGCCGAGAACGGCATCACCGTCACCAATTTCAACAATGGCGGCCGGCTCGCCGTCGTGCACGGCAATCTGTTGCGCAATGTCGGCGTGCGTCGTCCCGACAACGCGCCGGAAGGCGCCGGCATGGGCATCGGCATCGAGGCGGACACCGCCTGCACCGGCAATGTCATCGAGGACGCGCCCAGTTATGGCATTCGCGCCGGCTACGGGCCTTATTTGCGCAACGTCACCGTCAGCGGCAATGTCGTGCGCAACGCCGGCATCGGCATCGCCGTCAGCGTCGTGCGCAATGCGGGCGATGCCGTCATCGTCGGCAACATGATCGCCGGCGCCAGGCGCGGCGCGATCGTCGGCATGGAATGGGCCAAAGCCGTCACCGGCGATCTCGCCAAAGACGGCGCGGCGGCTTATCCGCAATTGAAGATCGCCGACAATCAGGCGCGGTAGAGCAAGAACGCCTGCAAGCGCACCGACCTCTCCGCCGTCATGCCCGGCCTTGTGCCGGGCATCCACGTCTTTCTTTCACTCAGCAAGTAAGGCGTGGATGGCCGGGTCAAGCCCGGCCATGACGAATTGATAGGCCATATACAACGCAAAGCCGCGCCCGGGACACGAGCCATTGCCACTTTGCCGCCGCGAACCCATCTATAGTTCTCAGCCATGACGCTCACCCGTCCGCGCCACACCTTCATCATGCTCGCTATCGTCTGTGTTTTCTTCGTGCCTTTGCTTGCCCGCGCCGCGCTCTATGCCGCGGGCAACGATGCGCGCTCCTGGCGCAACGCCGACTGGTCGAGCGCCGGCATCCTGCCGCCAGCCGCACAGGACAAGGAGGCGCGCGTCATCGTCTTCACCGGCACCACCGGCGCCTGGAAGGGCATCTTCTCCGTCCATAGCTGGATCGTGTTCAAGCCGGCCAACGCGCGCGCCTGGACGCGCTACGATGTGGTCGGCTGGGGCAATCCGGTGCGTACCAACAACTGGCCGCCGGACGCGCGCTGGTTCGGCAACACGCCGGTGGCGATCGCCGACGTCTCCGGGGCGGAAGCCGAGAAGATCATCCCGCAGATCGAGACCGCGGTCGCCGACTATCGCTACGCCAAAACCGGCGACTACCGGATCTGGCCCGGACCGAACAGCAACAGCTTCGTCGCCGCCGTGCTGCGCACGGTACCGGAGCTGGGCGTGGCGCTGCCGCCGAATGCCGTCGGCCGCGACTACCGCGCCGGTCTCTATGCGGGCCTGACCGACAGCCGGACCGGCCTTGAGATCAATCTCAACGGCTTCGCCGGCCTCAAGATCGGCTGGGTCGAGGGGCTGGAAGTGAACCTGCTCGGGCTCGTCGCCGGGCTCGATTGGCGGCATCCGGGGGTGAAATTGCCCGGTTACGGCCGAATCGGCATCGGAACGCCCGCGGCCGTGGCCCAGGCGCGATAAGCCGGCCAGCCGACATTTGCCCGGGCGTAACCCTATCCCGCGCAAGTCTCTGCCCGCCGAAGAGGGTTCTTTAAGATCGGCGCGCGAAAACGTCAGGCCATGTCCTCGTCCCGTCCCGATAAAATTGCCATTGCGGTGATGGCCGATGCGCCGGTCCCCGGCTTCGCCATGACGCGCCTCATCCCGACGATCGGCGCCCACGCCGCCGCCACACTGCAGGAGCGCCTCACCGACCGCGCGGTGACCCATGCGCTTGCCGCGGCCACCGGACCGGTCACCCTGTGGGGAGCGCCCAACAGCGGCCACGACACCTTCCTGACCATGGTCGCCAACCGGCCGATCACGTTGCGCGCCCAGCCCGGCGGCGATCGCGGCGCGCGCACACACGCGGCCGTGGCCAAAGGGCCGACTTTGGTGATCGGCACCGACTGCCCGGCGCTTGCGCCCGTCCACCTCCGCGCCGCGGCGCGCATCATGAACGAAGGCGCCCAGGTCGTCCTAATCCCGTCCGAAACCGGCGGCTACGTCCTGATCGGCCTGCGCGCGCCGGAACCCACTTTGTTTCAGGGCATTCCCTGGGGCACGCCCAAAGTGCTCGCCGAGACGCGAGCGCGCATCATTGCCAAAGGGCTTCTGCTCAACGAACTGCCACCGCTGTGGAACCTCGAGACCGAAGAGGATCTGGCGCGGCTCGAGCGCGAAGTGCCCGAGCTCTCGCTCACTGCAAGCGAATAAGCACCAGACCGCTGACGATCAGCCCGGCCGCGCCGATGCGTACGATACGCAACGGTTCCTTCAGCACCACCACCGCGATGACCGAGCCCGAACTCACGCCTTGGCCGCCGCCGGCGGCCACAGCTTGGGACCGGCGCGCAGATATTGCTGCGGGCGCACGACCTCGGCGCCCAGTGCCTGGGCGGCGTGCCAGCCCCAATGCGGATCGTCGAGGAAGCCGCGCGCCAGCGCCACCATGTCGGCATCGCCGTTGGCCAGCACCTGCTCGGCCTGCTCCGGCTTCACGATCTGCCCGACTGTGCGCACGGCGATACCGGCTTCGCGCTTCACCCGCGCGGCGATCGGCACGTTGTAGCCACGCTCGGTCGGATTGCGGATGTCGGCGGCGACGCCGCCGGACGACACGCAGAGAAAGTCGAGGCCTTCCGCCTTCAAGGCCTTGGCCGTCGCCACGGCCTCGTCAGGCGTGATGCCGCCCTCGCGCCAGTCGCTACCGGTCATGCGCGCCCCGAGCGGCACGTCGCGCGGCACCGCCGCGCGCACCGCGCGGACGACCGACAATGGAAAGCGCAGGCGGTTTTCGAACGAACCGCCATAGTGGTCGGTGCGCTTGTTCGACAAAGGCGACATGAAGCCATGCAGCAAATAGCCGTGCGCCATGTGCAACTCGATCGAGTCGAAGCCGATGCGCAGGGCGCGCCTGACCGCGTTGACGAAGGCGTCGCGCACACGGTTGAGATCGGCCTCGGTCGCCTCGCGCGGCGTCTGCCAGCCGTCGCCGAACGGAATGGCCGAGGGAGCGACGGTTTCCCAGGGATCATCGCCGGCCTTGAGCGACGTGACGCCGTCCCACGGCTTCTGCGCCGAACCCTTGCGGCCGGAATGCGCGATCTGGATGCCGAACCTGACGGCCCCGAAGCGGCGCGCCTGGGCGATGACACGCGCGAGCGCCGCTTCGTTGGCATCGGAATAGAGGCCGAGGCAACCGTGGGTGATGCGGCCGCGCCGTTCGACATGGGTGGCTTCCACGACGACCAGCGACGCGCCGGAATGCGCCAGCATGCCGAGATGCATCAGATGCCAATCGTTGGCGCAGCCGTCGTCGGCGGAATACTGGCACATCGGCGAGACGATGATGCGGTTGGCAAGCGTAAGGCCCGCCAGCTTGATCGGCGAAAAAAGGGCGCTGCTCATGAATACCTGCTCTGGGGTGCGGCCGGCGCGCCGTCATTTTGCTCACGCATGATCTTGTCCGAAAACCGGTTCCCACTTTTCGGGATCATGCGTAGCGGTCAGCGCTGCTGGATGGATTTCAGATAGGCGATGATGTCACCGACATCGTCGGCGTCAAACGTGAATTCCGGCATATCGGGATGGCCGGACATGATGCCCTCGCCCAGCGCCTCTTCCAGCGCTTCGATCGGATAGCGCTGGCCGAGCAGCCGGAAGGCGGGCGCGAATTTGTGCGGGCTGTCTCCGGTGCGGCCGATCGCGTGGCAGGAGGCGCAGCTTTTCTGCAGCAGCTCTTCACCATGCTTGGGATTGTCTTGAGCGCCGGCAGAAACAATCGCCGCCGACAACAAGGCGGCCACTAGAACGGTACGCGTCATGGTCATGCTGCGTTACGGAAAGCGCCTTCTTGAGCGGCCGCCAGGATGTCGGTCGGAG
>JANLJK010000238.1:2596-4270 GCA_029255525.1 Pseudolabrys sp. | reverse complement strand
GGGCTGGGCAGCCATCGCCGCGCTGGTGCTGATCCCGGCATCCGGCGCCGCCGCCTTCGGTGCGCTCGACCTGCTCAGCGCGCCACGTGTCGCGCCTTATCACTGGCCGATGATCGTCGGCGCCCTGGCGCCGCTTCTCATCATTGCATTCTGCTTCTGGGCGCTGCTGCCCGGAACGCATAGCCGCGTGCCGGCCTCGATCGGCGCCGGCGGCACCTGGGGCCTGGTCCTGCTGCTGTGCCTCTCATTGATCCCGATGACGCAAATACGTCTGAAGGTGCGCGCCCATGAAGAAGCCGTGCGCGCCAAGTTCGATGCCGATCTCAAGCAAGTGCCGGCCGATGCGCCGCTGTGGGCGCTCACGCCTTTCCTCGGCAAAGGCAACTACGTCCAGGAAGAAGAAGTCATCACGCGCATCCTCAAGCTGCCGCGGCTGCAGACCGAGGCCGAAACCATGCTGGTGCGTGGCGACTTCCCGCTGCGTTATCTCAACCGCTTCGAGCTCATGCCGACGGCGGCGCTGTGCACGACCACACGCGCACTGTTGCGGCAGCACGTGGCGCCGCTCACGCTCGCAACTCCGAACAGCAAGCCCTTCTCTGAAATCGCCAGCGAGGTGCGGGACGTCGTGTCGGCCCTGTCCTGGCTGATCGACTATGATTGTCCGGCGATGCCGGAGGCGGAAGCATGGGAGACCATGGCCAAGACCTATAGCAATCCAAACTATTCGTTCTATTCGCTCTACGAGTTACGCGATCTGCGCGATCCAAAGCGGCTCGGTTATGCGCTCTATCAAGACCCCGCGCGACCCGAGATGCTGACGCCGCGCGCGCATCTGAAAGCCTGGCTGAAATTTGTCGACGACAAGAATGTCCGCGATCAAGTCATTGCCGGCGCGCGCAAGCTCGACCACCGCACCAGCGACGCGATCGAGATTCTCGCGTCGGACGAAGTCGTCACCCGTTTCCTGACGGAGAACATGACTCGGCTCGACCTCGAGCCGACACCGGCGCTGTGCAATGCGGCGCTGTCTTATCTGCACAAGCAGTTCGCCGGGATCTACCGGCCGAATCCGGAGGATAGGATGTCCTATCTCGACCTGCTCGGCCGGCTCGGCCGCGGCGACCAGTTACGGGCGCTGATCTGGCTGGCGTCGAACGGCTGCGACGCCAATGCCGAGATCGACCAGGCCATCGCGCTGATCAAGCTCTATCAGCCGTCGCCGGAGAGCGGCCTGGTGCAGGGCCGGCTGGAGGGCTTGCGGCGCAAGCCGTGACAGCACCACACGGCCCCGCGATACCGCGCGCACCTGTCGTGATGACGCCCGCTCGACAAATATGTTACGCACGATTCGCTTGTGTTTGCGTGTGATTCGGTTGCGTCCCCGCCCCTCGGAGCAGATCGAATGCTTTCTCCCTATCTGGTCGAAAACAAACACATCGCGGTCAAGCGCTGCAAGCACGGCGTGTTCATGTTCAACCGCAACGATTCCTTTATCGGGCGGAGTCTCGATCAATACGGCGAGTGGTGCGACTTCGAGATCCAACTGCTCCGGGAGTTCATCAAGCCCGGCGACACGGTGATCGACTGCGGCGCCAATATCGGCACGCACACCGTCGCCTTCGCCAATCTCGTTGGCCCGACCGGACGCGTCTATGCCTATGAGCCGCAACG
>JANLJK010000238.1:0-2496 GCA_029255525.1 Pseudolabrys sp. | reverse complement strand
CTCAACGGCGCGCGCGATCTGATCGCCCGCTGCCGGCCGCTGATCTACGTCGAGAACAACAACGCGGAATCGTCAAAGCAGCTTGGCCCGCTCATCGAGGCGCTCGGCTATCGCGCCTGGTGGTCGATGTTCTGGTACTTCGACCCGCGAAACTTCTACGCCAACACGGTGAATTGCTTCGAGAACGTGAGACCGTCGTGCAACCTGCTCTGCGTGCCGACGGAGCTGGCCTTGGAAATCACAGGCCTTCAGCCGTATCTCGGCGAGACCGACGACTGGAAAGCGGCCGTCTTGCGCAACGGCGGCCACGTCTGAGGGTGGATTTCGCCGCCGCGTGATCCGCGCTACGCTCTGCGGATGACAGCATCATCGAACACCGCGCACGAGAACCGCCTGGCGCAGGCGACCTCGCCCTATCTGCTGCAGCACAAGCACAATCCGGTCGACTGGTGGCAGTGGGGCCCGGAGGCGCTGGCCGAAGCCAAGCGCAGCAATCGTCCGATCCTGCTCTCGGTCGGTTACGCCGCCTGTCACTGGTGCCATGTGATGGCACATGAAAGCTTCGAGGACGAAGCGACCGCGCGCGTGATGAACGAACTGTTCGTCAACATAAAGGTCGACCGCGAGGAGCGGCCGGACATCGACCAGATCTATATGAGTGCACTGCACATGCTCGGCGAGCAGGGCGGCTGGCCGCTGACGATGTTTCTGACACCGGCCGGCGAGCCGGTGTGGGGCGGCACGTATTTTCCGAAGGACTCGCGCTACGGCCGTCCCGCCTTTGTCGACGTGCTCCATGAAGTGTCGCGGCTGTTCCGCGAAGAGCCGAACAAGATCGAGCAGAACCGTACCTCCTTGCTCGGCCGGCTGGCGCAGAAAGCGCGGCCGCAAGGCAAGGTCGTGTTCGGCCTCGATGAGCTGACCGGCGCCGCGCGCCAGGTCGGCAACATGTTCGACAGCGTTCACGGCGGCCTGCGCGGCGCGCCGAAGTTTCCGCAGCCGGCCATTCTCGAATTGCTCTGGCGCGCGGGCCTGCGCACCGACGATGCCCGCTTCTTCGAGGTGGTCGAGCATACCCTGGAGCGCATGAGCGAAGGTGGCATCTACGATCATCTCGGCGGCGGTTATTCGCGCTATTCCGTCGACGAGAAATGGTTGGTGCCGCATTTCGAGAAGATGCTCTACGACAATGCGCAGCTCCTGGAATTGCTGGCGCTCGCTTTTCAACGCAGCCATACGCCGCTGTTCGCCGCGCGCGCGCGGGAGACGGTCGGCTGGCTCAAGCGCGAGATGACCACGAAAGAGGGCGGCTTCTGCGCGTCGCTCGACGCCGACTCGGAAGGCGAAGAGGGCAAGTTCTACGTCTGGTCGAAGAACGAGATCATCGAATTGCTCGGCCCCGACGCCGGTGAATTCTTCGCGCATCATTACGACGTCAGCGACGACGGCAATTTCGAAGGCCATAACATCCTCAACCGGTCGCAGCCGGTGGAGCGCGGCGTCCCGGAGGAAACGCGGCTCGCACACTTGCGCGAGATCCTGCTCGATGCGCGATCGGCCCGGGTGCGGCCCGGCCTCGACGACAAGGTGCTGGCAGATTGGAACGGCCTGATGATTGCCGCGCTGGTCAATGCCGCGATCATCTTCGACGAGCCGGAGTGGATTGCGATGGCCAAGCGCGCTTTCGCCTTCATCGCACAGACGATGACGCGCGGCGCAAATGGCGAACAACGCCTGGGCCATTCCTATCGCGACGGCAAATTGCTGGTGCCGGGATTGGCATCGGACTTCGCCGCGATGATCCGCGCCGCGCTGGCGTTGTACGAAGCGACCGGCGAGCGCGCTTTTCTCGACCAGGCTGTGGCCTGGCAACGCGCCTTCGACGCGCATTACGCCGATGCCGAGACCGGCGCCTATTATCTCTCGGCCGACGATGCGTCCGATCTGCTGTTGCGACCGCATGCGACCAGCGACGACGCCACCCCCAATCCGAACGCGGTGGCCGCCGGCAATCTGGTGCGGCTCGCGGAGCTGGCCGGCGACGACAGTTATCGCGCCAAGTCCGACCGGCTGATTGAGAACGTCTTGTCGGCGGCGGCGCAGAACCTGTTCGGCCATGTCGCGCTGTTGAACGCGCTCGATCTGCGGCTGCGCGCCGCCGAAATCGTCTGCACCGGGGCGGACGCCGAGCACTTCGCGCAACTGGCGCTGCGGCTGCCTTTCGTCGATCGCATCGTGCTGCGCGCGGCGGCCGCGACCTCCCTGCCGGCATCGCATCCGGCGCAGGAGAAGCTGAAGTCTTTATCCGCGAGCGCGGCCTTCATCTGCGTCGGCGAGCGCTGCTCGCTGCCGGTGCTGGAGCCGGCCAAGATCGCGGAGACGGTGGCGGCGATGCGCGAAGTGTGACACCTCATCCTGAGAGCCTGACCGAAAAAGCAGCTAGCTATTCCGTTATGCCTAGAGTCCGATCCATCCAGCTTGAATCTGCAAGATCCG
>JANLJK010000237.1:1368-4301 GCA_029255525.1 Pseudolabrys sp. | reverse complement strand
TCACCTCAGGCAGCATCCGCCCCTTCGTGCGCGGCATCGTCGAGCGCTTCCGCTCGCAGACGCCGGTTCTGTCGCAGGGCGAGATCCATCCGCGGGCAAGGTTGAAGACGGTGGGGAGCATTTAACCGCCACCGTATGGACTCCCCCTCTCCTGGCCATAAACTGCTGCCGTCATTGCCATCGATGATGGCGATGACTTGGGGGGACCAGAAATGCAGCGCTGGGAAGCCGTCTCATTCTTGAAAGCTTTTTGTCTCGTCGTGAGCGCCACGCTCGTGACATGGAGCTCATCGGCGCTTGCCGACGGCTCATCGATTCCTTATGGCGGCGGGGGTCGCATCCAACCTGGAGAGATCGTCAAAAAATACAATCAATCGGGCGAGCTGTTCCGTATCGAAGGGAGCTGCCAGTCATCGTGCACCATGCTGCTCGCCATCAAGAACGTCTGCATCGATCCCAACGCAACGTTGTTGTTCCATGCCGCGCTCTTTCCCAACGAGCAAGGGCAGAAGCCGCCGCCGGCGAGGCAAGCCGCCATGCTGAATTCCTACAAGCCGAAGCTGCGCAGCTACCTCGTGTCCAATCACTACGTCGACACATTCGAATTCCACGCCATCTCGGGCCGCGACATCATTCAGAAGTTCGGCTACCGGGCGTGTCCGCCGAAATAGAGA
This sequence comes from Pseudolabrys sp., assembly GCA_029255525.1. Taxonomy (GTDB): domain Bacteria; phylum Pseudomonadota; class Alphaproteobacteria; order Rhizobiales; family Xanthobacteraceae; genus Pseudolabrys. The sequence continues at coordinate 3,627 of JANLJK010000237.1, read as the reverse complement.
CACCTTACTCCACCAAATCCCAATACGGCCGTGGCCCGAAGCGTTCGGCGAGAAAGTCGACGAAGGCGCGCACCTTGGGCGACAGGTGACGGGCGTGCGGATAAACCGCGTTCACGGTTGCGTCCTGCGCAATGAATTGACCGAGGACGGTCACCAGCGTCCCGGCTTGCAACTCGCCGCCGACGATGAAGGTCGGCAGATAGACGAAGCCGAGCCCGGCCAGCGCCGCGAGCTTGAGCGCGTCGCCATTGTTGGCGCTCAATCGTCCCTTGATCTCGACCGGCCAGGGCTGTCCCTTCTCCGTGACGAAGCGCCACTCATGCGCCATCGAAAGATTGCTGTAGCAGAGGCAATCATGGGCTTTGAGGTCGTCGGGCGTTGAGGGAACGCCGCGCGCCTTCAGATAATCCGGGCTCGCACACACGACGCGACGCGCCGGCGCCAGCTTACGCGCCACGAGGCTGGAGTCATCGAGCCTGCCGACGCGCACCGCCAGGTCGAAGCCCTCGTCGACGAGATCGACGAAGCGGTCATTCATGGTGATGTCGATATCGACGTCCGGATAGCGCTTGAGGAAATCGGGCAGCGCCGGCGCAAGATGCAACAGGCCGAAGCTCATCGGCGCATTCACGCGCAACTGGCCGCGCGGCGCGGCCTGGAGCTGGGTGACTGACAGATTGGCGTCCTCGAGATCGGCCAGGATGCGCGAGGCCCGCTCGAAATAGCCTCGTCCCGCCTCGGTCAGGGTCATCGAGCGGGTCGTGCGGTGAAACAGCCGCGCGCCGAGCTCGGCTTCCAGCGCCGCGATCTGGCGGCTGACCACTGATTTCGACGCGCGCAAACGCCGCGCGGCCTCCGAAAAGGACTGCGTTTCCGCGACTTTGACGAAGGCCTCGATGGCCGCCAGCCGGTCCATGATTGTTGCTCCACTAGCAACAGTCTTATCTGATAATAGCGAATTGTTGCAATACGGGGAGAGGGCTAAATCCACGTCCACGAGCCGAGGCCATCACCCGCCCCGCCGATCCAACACCAGGAGGCTGTCATGTCCGTCACCACCGTTACCCCCGCCAACCCGATCGCTGCCGCTGCCAAGTCCGTCACCGACGCCCTTTCGCCCTTCGCCGACCCGCTCGTCCGCGTCGCGGCCGGCCTGCTGCTCGTACCGCATGGCGCGCAGAAGCTGTTCGGCTGGTTCGGCGGCTACGGCCTGGAGGCGACCGGGCAGTTCTTCGCCACCAAGCTCGGCCTGCCCGCCTCGCTCGCGCTCCTGGCCGGTGTCATCGAGTTCTTTGGCGGCCTGTTGCTCGCCGTCGGTCTCGCCACCCGTCCCGTCGCTGCTCTGGTGTTCGGCCTGATGGCGGTCGCCGTGCTGCAAGTCCATCTGCCCGCTGGCTTTTTCTGGACCGACGGCGGCTACGAGTACCCGCTGCTCTGGGCCATCGTCGCGCTCTCTTACGTCATTCGCGGCGGCGGCCGTTACGCGGTCGACGCCCTCATCGCCCGCTAATCCCCGTTCCTAAACAGGCGAGCGCCGTGGGCGCCCGCCATCCTGAAGGAGGACATCATGTCTGTTGCCATTCGTCCGGCCGAAGCCCGCGGTCATGAGAACCACGGCTGGCTCGACAGCTTCCACAGCTTCTCTTTCGCCAATTATTACGACCCCAAGCATATGGGCTTCGGCCCGCTGCGGGTCATCAACGAGGACCGGGTGCAGCCCGGCATGGGCTTCGGCACGCACGGCCACAGCGACATGGAGATCATTTCCTACGTGCTCGACGGCGCCCTCGAACACAAGGACAGCATCGGCACCGGCTCGGTCATTCGGCCGGGCGATGTGCAGCGCATGTCCGCAGGTTCGGGCATCCGTCACAGCGAGTTCAATCACTCGAAGAGCGAGCCCGTGCACTTCCTGCAGATCTGGATCATTCCGGAAAGCGAAGGACTGCGCCCGAGCTATGAACAGAAGACGTTCAGCGCGGACGACAAGCGCGGCAAGCTGCGCCTCATCGGCTCGCGCAACGGCCGCAACAGCTCGGTGACGATCCACCAGGATGTCGACCTCTATGCGACCGTGCTGTCTGCCGGCGAGACGGTGACGCATGAGCTGCCGGCCGGTCGCGGCGCCTGGATCCAGGTCGCGCGCGGGTCGGTCACGCTCAACGGCGAAAAGCTCAAGACGGGAGACGGCGTCGGCATCGCCACGTCAGGCGCGCTGAAGCTCGAAGGCGTCGATGACGCCGAGGTGCTGCTGTTCGA
>JANLJK010000237.1:0-1268 GCA_029255525.1 Pseudolabrys sp. | reverse complement strand
CCCGCTTTCGCGGGAATGAGCGGAGAGTGTTTCACCGCCCTTATTCGTCCTAAAGCAAGCGCAAGTTCCGACGATAACTATGATGCGATGACTACCCCGCCGCCGCGACATGTCCCGTGGCGCGGATCGCATCGTCGCGATATTTGCGCGCCAGTGCCGCCTCGCCGCCCGTGGTGGCGTGATAGAGGTCGAGCGCGTCGAACTCGTCGGCTTCCGGCGGTGCGATGGCCAGATCCGAATAGGTCCAACGATCCTCGGCCTTCAACGCGTTGCCGAGCATTTTCTTGGTCTGCAGATAGACGCGCCCATACTTGATGACTTTGAGCGCCGTGCCGCCCCAATACTTGGCGTAGAACGCAATCGGATTTTCCAGCGGCAGTCCTGAGCGCCGGTCGCGGCGCGCCTTCAGCCGCAGCGCGCCGCCTTCGAGCGGATGCACGCCTTCGAACAGGATCATCAGGTAGAACCACAGGATCGTCGACAACGTCGTGCCTGGCCGTCCGAGTTTACTCGCACAAGTGCGGCGCAGGACCGTGTTGATGTGCTCGGGCGTGTAGAAGGCGTACCACGCCGCGCGATAGGCCTCCTCCCATTCCTGATCCGACATCTTGCCTGCGTGATGCGAGACCCGGTGATTGAGGTCGTATTTGTTCATGTCCGGATCCATCCAGATGCCCTTGGCGGAGAGCGTCTTGTGGTCCTCGGAACCCGGCAATGGCGTCAGGAAGAAGAATTCGAGAATATCGATCGGCAGTTCGCGCTTGATGATCTCGATGTCGCGCAGGATCGACGCTTTGGTGTCGGCGGGAAAGCCGAGAATGTAGCCGGCGTAAGTGATGGCGCCGTGGTCGCGCCACATCTGCAGCATCTCGCGGTATTCGGTGATCTTGTTCTGCCGCTTCTTGGCGGCGATCAAATTGTCCGGGTTGATGTTCTCCAGCCCGATGAAGACGCGACGCACGCCGGCCTTGGCCGCCTTCTCGATGAAGCCCGGGATCTTGTGGCAAAGCGTATCGACCTGGATGGTAAAGCCGATATCCAAGCCCTCGTCGCGCAATTTCGCCATGCGGTCGAACAAAGGCTCCCAGTCCTTGTTGCGCGCGAAATTGTCGTCGGTGATGAAGAAGCGCTTGATGCCCTGCGCGACGTTCTCGCGCACGATGTGTTCGAGATAGTCGGCCGAACGGATGCGGCTCTTGCGCCCCTGCACATTGATGATGGTGCAGACCGAGCACTGATAGGGACACCCGCGCCCGAGATCGATCGAC
>JANLJK010000236.1 GCA_029255525.1 Pseudolabrys sp. | reverse complement strand
TGGTGAGTCAAGCGTGGCGACATTCAAGGCGATGGTGATCGAGAAGGCTGAGAGCGGCACCAAGGCGTCGCTGACCGATTTCGATGAAGCCAATCTGATGGACGGGGACGTCACCGTCCGCGTCGAATACTCAACACTCAATTACAAAGACGGTCTCGCCATCACCGGCAAGGCGCCGGTGGTGCGACGCTTTCCGATGATCGCCGGCATCGATTTCGCCGGTACGGTGGAATCGTCGAGCCATCCCGACTGGAAGCCGGGCGATAAGGTCATTCTCAATGGCTGGGGCCTGGGCGAGACGCATCTCGGCGCCTTCGCCGAGAAAGCGCGCGTGAAGGGCGACTGGCTGGTGCCATTGCCCGCAAGCATGAGCGCGCGCGAGGCGATGGCGATCGGCACCGCCGGCTATACCGCCATGCTCGCCGCGATGGCGCTGGAGAAGCATGGCCTCACGCCGGAGGGCGGTCCCATCGCGGTCACCGGGGCTGCCGGAGGCGTCGGCTCCGTCGCGGTCGCTATCCTCGCCAAACGCGGCTTTACGGTGCATGCGGTCACCGGACGGCCGCAGGAGGCCGATTATCTCAAAAGCCTGGGTGCGGCCGAGATCGTGCCCCGTGCCGACCTCATCGGTCCGGTGAAGGCGCTGGCCAAGGAGCGCTGGGCCGGCGGGGTCGATTCCGTCGGCTCCACCATGCTGGCGAACCTGCTGTCGATGACCCGCTATGGTGGGGCGGTTGCTGCCTGTGGCCTGGCCGGGGGCATGGATCTGCCGACCTCGGTTGCGCCGTTTATTTTGCGCGGAGTGTGTCTTTACGGCATCGATTCCGTCATGTGCCCGCTGCCGAAGCGCAAAGAGGCGTGGAAAAGGCTCGAAACTGAGCTGGATCGCCCCAAACTGGCCACGATGACCCGGGAAATCGGTCTTTCCGAGCTGCCGGAGGCGGCCGCCGCCATCCTCAAGGGGGAGGTGCGGGGTCGGATCGTGGTCAAAATCGGGTAAACACATTCAGGAATTGGCGACGAACAGCGGGCATAATGGGGTAGGCTTAAAAGAAGCCAATCGTGTTCCGTTGTGTCCGCGGGTCAGTTGGAGTGTTGGGATGTTGCGTGGGGTCGCGTTGTGTATGGGGCTGTTGGCCTCCGTTCCCGCTGTTGCCGGGGAGATGAGCGCCGAGGAAGCTCGCCGTTTCGTCATCGGCAAGCTCTTCAACTACACCTGCTTCGAAGGTACGCGCGGCCAGGGACGCGTCCTGTCGGACGGGTCGGTGGTCGGTTCGATCCAATTCCAGGGCAAAGGCCAGGTGCGTTACGCTAACCTGCCGGCGAATACGCTGCGGGTGAAAGGCGAGGCCGTCTGCGCCTCGCTGCGCGGCATGCCGATCGAGCCTTGCTTCAATCTCGAACGCGTCGACGCCAACAGCTTCCGCGGCTCGGTCTCGGGGCTCGGCTTCGCCTCGTGCGAGTTTACCCGGCATCACGGGCGACCGGTGGTCGCACAACATCAGCGCGCCGAACCGCTCGGCCTGCGTCCCTCGCTCACGGCGCAAAACAGCAACTGATCGCTTTCTTTCAAGCGATGTCGCGCATGGCCGGGTTCATCCTGGCCATTTGCTTTTTTGGGCGCACGGACGTGCGCACATCGGCTGTTAACTGGCGGAGCCGACAGTCAATGGATTGTGTTTTTCGATTCGCACTCTCTTTGGTAGTAGAACCGTAGGGCCTACACGACAGGAACCAGATGCGTCGTCGACCGCTGGGTGTGGTGGCGTCTGCTTGTGTGTTTCTGCTCGGCTGCCTGACCTTGCCCGTCAGCGCGGGCGACGTCGTCGATTGGCGCTGGCGCGCGCCGGCGCAGCCTTGCGGCGGCGACTGCGCCGGCTTCCTGTTCATGGGCAAGGCCGTGTCGACCAATGTGCAGGACATCTTCTTCAAGGTGATCCCGCCATGGAACTGGAGCTACGACGCCAGCGGCATCGTTGGCGGCGCGGTGTCGCGCCGCATCTTTACGCTGTTCAAGATATTCGACATCGAAGGCGAGGCGGGAATCGCGAAGCGCTTCGGCAACCAGAACGAAGGCGAAGTCTGGGGCGCGCTGTATCTGCGATACACGGCCTTTCCCTGGAACGACTTTCTCACCACGACGGCGGCCATGTCGATCGGCCTGAACTATGCGACCGGTGTTTCCGATTTCGAGAAAGAGCATTCCAAGCTTGACCCGCCGGGCGGCACGCATGTCATGCATTACTTCTCGCCAGAGATCACCTTCGCCTTGCCGGAGCACCGCGATCGCCAGTTGGTGCTGCGGTTGCATCACCGCTCGGGCGCTTACGGCATCGTCAGCGGCGCTTCCAGCGGCGCCACGTATATGAGCGTTGGCGTGCGCTCGTGGTTCTGAGGCGACGAGGAACGGCGACGAGCCGCTTTAACGGTCGCGGCGGAAAGCTGACGGTGTCATGCCGACGCGAGCCTTGAAGTAGCGGGAAAAATAGGCCGGGTCCTCGAAGCCGAGCTCGTAGGCCAAAAGCGAGATCGGCGCCGCGACATAGATCAGCCGTCGCCGTGCCTCCAGGAGCAGGCGATCCTGCACGAGGTCGAAGGCGGATTTGCCGGCCACCGTGCGAGTCAGGCGGTTGAGCCGGCCTTCCGTCATCCGCATGGCCTCGGCGTAGCGGGCGGTCGTCCAATGCTCCAGAAAATGCGCCTCGATGAGCGCGCGGAAGCGGCTCAGGTCGCGTTGCTGCCGGCCGCCGCGGTCCGCCTCCGCGGCCGCCACGCGGTGGCGCGCGATCAGGAGCAGGGCGGCACTCACCAGCCACTCCTGCATCTTGGCGCGGCCGGGCGCATCGTCGTGCAGTTCGGCGAGGATCTGCTCGAGTAGCGCGGCGATCGGCCGCGCGCGCTGCGGCGCATCAGCAAACGAAATCACGCGCGGCTCGACGAACAGATCCTCGATCAGGCCGCGATGATCGGCCCGCGCCAGCATCGCCTCGGACACGGTGAGAATGTAGCCGTGCGTCTTCGGCCGGAAGCGGAACGAGTGCACCACGGCCGGCGGCACACTGAGCGCGCAGGGCGCCTTGACCTTGGTGATGTTCGCATCGGCCTCGACTTCGACGTCGCCCCGCAGCAGCACCAGCACCTGAAACAGGCCGCGGTGCTGATGCGGTTTGATGTGCCAGTCATAGCGCTCGCTGCGCGCACGGATGTCCTCGATGTGGACGAACTCGCTCTCGTCCACCGGGCCGGTTTCGCCATAGAGGGAAAATACCGGTACGGAGGGTGCCTGCGCGCGGCCAGGGCGTCCATTTTTGCCTGATTGGCGTGGCTTTTGTGTCATTCGGCGATCCTACCGTATCGGGATAGGCGTCAGAAAAGTACAATTTTTTTGGCCCTTCGTCCATTCCGTCCGCCGAGCGGTGCGCCCATCCTGCGATCAACAAAGCGGTCGTCCTGAAACCGCGTCTCAGGGTTATGAAACGCACGGAGGTTCTCATGCTCAGCCAATTCCGCTTCGATCCCTATTCGCCGGCGGTCGATGCCGATCCGTTCCCGTTCTACAAGACGTTGCGCAACGACTTCCCGTGCTTCTGGAGCGCGGACGCCAAGATGTGGGTGCTGTCGCGTTACGACGACATCCTGCGCGCGCTCAGTGACTGGCGGATCTATTCGTCGGCCAAGGGCAATCTGATGGATGAATTGCCCAACCGCGCCGGCGCGACCTTGGGCACCACCGATCCGCCGCGCCACGATCGTCTGCGCGGTCTGATCCAGCACGCCTTCAACAAGCGCAATCTCGATTACATCGAGAGCCACATCCGCGAGGCTGCGCGCGACGCGATCGCCGGCTTCTCGGACAAGCAGACCTTCGACTTCGTGACGGACTTTTCCAGCAAGGTCACGGTGAAAGTTCTGTTCCGGTTACTCGGCTTGCCGCCGGGCGATGACAATATCGTGCGTGACAAGGCCGTGCTGATGGTTCAGTCCGATCCGGTCTCACGGCAGAAGGGACCGGAGCACATTGCGGCCTTCGAGTGGGTCAAGACCTATGCCGAGAAGGTGATCGCCGAGCGCCGTGCCAATCCGGGCGAGGACCTCATTTCTCTGTTCAGCCTGGCTGAGATCGACGGCGACCGACTGAGCGAACGCGAGGTGCTCTTGACCACGACGACGCTGATCATGGCCGGCATCGAATCCCTCGGCGGCTTCATGACCATGTTCGCGCTCAACATGGCGGTTCACCCCGATGCGCGCCGCCGCTGCGTCGCCGAGCCCGCGAGGCTTGCCGATGCGAGCGAGGACTCGCTGCGC
>JANLJK010000235.1 GCA_029255525.1 Pseudolabrys sp. | reverse complement strand
AGCGCCCGATCTCATCGACACACTCAACGTCGTCTTCGCGCGCGAGAGCTTGCCAGCCGGGCCTTATGACACGGCGCGCAACCTGATCGGCGGCGGCGCCAAGGCCATGATCGCCCGCGGCATCGAAGCCGAAGGACGCGTGCTGACGCAGGCCAAGCTCGACGCCATGTTCGCCGACTTCATCGCACATTACACCAATCATATTGCTGACCGCTCCCGTCCCTTCCCCGGCCTCATCGACACGCTCGACGTACTGGCCGCGCGCGGCTGCCGCTTGGCCGTGTGCACCAACAAGCTCGAAGGCCTGTCGCGCCTGCTCTTGAACGCGTTGGCGCTCACCGATCGTTTCGCCGCGATCTGCGGCCAGGACACGTTCGGCATCCAGAAGCCCGACCCGGAAGTCCTGCACCGCACCATCGCCGCGGCCGGCGGCGATCCGCGGCGCGCGATCATGATCGGGGATTCGGCGACGGACATCCGCACGGCGCGCGCTGCCGGCGTCCCCGTCATCGCCGTGGACTTCGGCTATACGGAAACGCCGGTCGCCGAATTGGGCCCGGATCGTGTGATCAGCCACTATTCGGAACTGCCGGCCTCGATCGCCGCCATCATTTCGGCCAATTAATACCGCGCTGTGGCCCCATGGTTAACGGCGTTAAGGTTAATGTCGTGAGCCGTGTTGCGCGGTCTTTACCACGACCGTATCCTTGTAGCGGGCGAGCGATCATGTCGCTCGAGTGGACGGGTTTGAAAACTATGTATCGAGTGATTGCGATCGTTGGCGGCGCGCTTGCGTTGGCGGCGTGCACGTCGGGCGGCTCCGATTGGACGGATGCGTTTAAGCCGGCTCCATCGATGGACACGGTTCGCTTCGAATCCGAGCCACCGGGTGCCGAAGCAAAGGCTTCTAACGGACAGACCTGCCGCACACCTTGCGCGCTGGCGCTGCCCACCTCCGGGCCTGTGACCGTCACCTTCTCGCTGAACGGCTTCCAGACGGCCACCGAGACGTTGGAAATCGTGTCGAATACCGGCGCGGCGCCGACCTTCAGTCCGAATCCGGTCAGTGTCGAACTGACGGCCGCGCCCCCTGCCCCGGCGAAAAAGCCAGCCAAGAAGCGTCCGGCGACTGCGGCCAAAAAGCCCGCCGCGGCGCAGAAGCCGGCCGCCACTACGGCTCCTGCGGCCGCACCCGCGCCGGCCGCCGCTCCAGCCCCCCAAGGCGCGTCGCCTTGGCCGGCGACGCCGGCCCGCTGAGAACGCCGGCAACTTGATTTCAAACGGCCCGCCCATCCGGCGGGCCGTTTTGCTTTGAGCCGCCCGCTGGACGCTATGGTCTTATTCGGCCAAAGTTCTTATATCCGGTCCGTAATCGAGGCATGATCCTGAAATGATCGGGACTAGCGGAACTTCGACGATCGAGATCGACCGCGCCGGCAAGCCGCGTGCACTCATCGACCCGTTCCAGCGGGCGATTACTTATCTCCGCGTCTCCGTCACCGACCGCTGCGATTTCCGCTGCGTCTATTGCATGTCGGAGCACATGACCTTCCTGCCGAAGGCCGATCTGCTCAGCCTCGAGGAACTCGACCGGTTGTGCAGCGCCTTCGTCGCCAAGGGCGTGACGAAGCTGCGTCTCACCGGCGGCGAACCCTTGGTGCGGCGCGGCGTCATGACCTTGGTATCTTCGCTGTCACGCCATCTTCGTAGCGGCGCGCTCGACGAGTTGACGCTCACCACCAATGGCTCGCAGTTGGAGAAATACGCCGCCGAGCTGAAGGATTACGGCGTCGAGCGCATCAATGTCTCGATCGACACGCTCAATCCGGACACATTCCGCGCGATTACGCGCTGGGGCGATCTCGACAAGGTGCTCGCTGGCATCGATGCCGCGCAAGCGGCCGGATTGAAAGTGAAGATCAACGCCGTCGCGCTGAAAGGCGTCAATGAGGACGAGATCGGCGATCTCGTTGCCTGGGCGCATGGTCGCGGCATGGACATCACGCTGATCGAAGTGATGCCGCTCGGCGATATCGAGGAATCCCGCCTCGACCAGTATCTGCCGCTGTCGCTGGTGCGCGCGCGCCTGGCGCAGCGCTTCACGCTCGAGGACATCGACTATCAGACCGGCGGTCCGGCCCGTTACACGCGCGTGCAGGAGACCGGCGGCCGGCTGGGCTTCATCACCCCGCTGACCCATAATTTCTGTGAATCCTGCAACCGCGTGCGCGTCACCTGCACCGGCACTTTGTTCATGTGCCTAGGCCAGGAGGACGCCGCCGATTTGCGCACGCCCTTGCGCGCCTCGGAGAGTGACGACCTGCTGCAGGCTGCCATCGACGACGCCATCACCCGCAAGCCGAAAGGCCACGACTTCGTCATCGACCGGCGGCAGCAGCGCCCCGCCGTCGCCCGGCACATGAGCACGACCGGCGGCTAGGCCACACACGGGCATTCTGATTAATTTCCTCACACACGGTGTGGTGCTCGCGTGTGCACTGGTTGTGTGCACTGCGGCAGACCCGTCCCACGTCTTCTACTAACTGCGGCTTGACGGCCGCGCCCGCCATCGGATTAAGGTGGCACGCTTGGCCGTGTGGTCAAGTCGTGGGGACATCAAGCAAAAATAACCGCCGGCCGGCGTTCGGCGGGCCTGAGGGGAGTGGCACGTGGGCGCCCTCGACGCAGTCCTGAAGTCATTGCTGCCGGTCACGCGGGTGATCGACATCATCAATACATGGCTCGGCAAACGTGCGGCATGGCTGATCCTGGCCGCCGTCATCGTGTCGGCGGTGAACGCCATCGTGCGCAAGACGTTCGATACATCATCGAACGCCTGGCTCGAACTGCAATGGGTGCTCTTCAGTGTGGTCTTCCTGGTGTGCTCGCCGTGGACGCTGCTGGCGAACGAGCACATCCGCATCGACATCGTGAACAATATGATGCCGAAATGGTTGCGCGACACCATTGATGTCATCGGGCATGCGTTCTTCCTGCTGCCTTTGGCGATCGTCATGATCGTCACCGGCATCCCTTTTTTCCTGCGCTCGTATGAAATCAACGAGCAGTCGGGAAATGCCGGCGGCCTGCCGCAATGGCCGTCGAAAGCGCTGGTGATGATCGGCTTCACGCTGCTGCTCATTCAGGGCATTTCGGAGCTGATCAAGCGCATCGCCGTGATGCGCAAGCTCATTCCGGACCCCCACGCCGGCCAGACCTCGACACTGGAAGCCGAAGTCGAGCATCTCGTCGAAGTGATCGAAAAACGCTGAGCGTAGCGGGGAGCCGGAGAGCCGCATGACTGCCTTTCTCATCGAGAACATGGCCCCGATCATGTTCGTGGCCCTGGTGGTATTCCTGCTGCTCGGTTACCCGGCAGCGTTTTCGCTCGGCGCCGTCGGCCTGTTCTTCGGGTTGATCGGCATCGAGCTCGGCCAGTTCTCGCCCGACTTCCTGCAGGCCCTGCCCGAGCGTGTCTACGGCGTGATGAGCAACGACACGCTGCTGGCGATTCCGTTCTTTACATTCATGGGGCTGGTGCTCGAGCGCTCCGGCATGGCCGAAGACCTGCTCGACACGATCGGCCAGTTGTTCGGCACGGTGCGCGGCGGTCTCGCTTACGCGGTGATCTTCGTCGGCGCCCTGCTCGCCGCCACCACCGGCGTCGTGGCCGCTTCCGTCATTTCGATGGGCCTGATCTCGTTGCCGATCATGCTGCGCTACGGCTACGACCGCCGGGTCGCCGCAGGCGTCATCGCCGCCTCCGGCACATTAGCGCAGATCATTCCGCCATCGCTGGTGTTGATCGTGATGGCCGACCAACTCGGCAAATCGGTCGGCGACATGTACGAGGGCGCCTTCATCCCCGGCCTCGTGCTCGCCGGCCTCTACGCACTCTATATCTTCATCGTGTCGACGGTCGCTCCCAAGGCCACCCCGGGACTGCCGGTCGAAGCGATCGGCTTCCGCGAGCCTGACGGCAACCGCGGTTTGACCTCGCTCGCCGTGCTGGCCGTCGTCAGCGCGTTCTTCGGCTGGCTCATGATGCGCAACTCCGAGACGCGCGGCGCGGATTACGTCGTGCTGACGATGTTCTTCGGCATCGTCTTTGCCTTTGCGATCGCCGTCATAAACTACATCACGGCCCGTTTCGGCTTCCGCTTCCTGTCGCATATCGCCCAACAGACCACCTTCGTGATGGTGCCGCCGCTGTTCCTGATCTTCCTGGTGCTAGGCACGATCTTCATCGGCGTCGCCACGCCGACCGAAGGCGGCGCTATGGGCGCGGCCGGCGCGCTGATCCTCGGCGGCCTCAAACGCCGGCTGACCTGGGATCTGGTCCGGCAGGCGGTGGA
>JANLJK010000234.1:1100-4359 GCA_029255525.1 Pseudolabrys sp. | reverse complement strand
TGGAAATGCGGCCGGCGCGCGCGGCCGCGGCGCAGCCGCAGCGCGACCGACGCAATCAGACGCTGACCATCGGCGTGCAGGCGGAGACCCGCACCGTGCCGACTGCGACGACGCCCTCCGGTCCGTTCCCGGCACAGCTCGACCCGGTGCCGCCGATGGACAACGGCAAGCTCACCGTCGGCCTGCCGATCGACGTGCCCTTCACCGAGATCAACAAGCTTCTGCAGGCTCAGCTCAAGGGCAAGCATTTTCCCGAAGACGGCAACGCGCCGGTCGATGTCGAGGTCAAGAGCATGAGTCTCGCCGCCGCGGGCGACAGGCTGCTGATCTCACTCAACGTCAATGCGCGCGAGAAGAAGAGCTGGTTCGGCTTCGGCGCTGGCGCCAATGTGCTGATCTGGGGTAAGCCGGTGCTCGATCAGAAGGAGCAGATCCTGCGCCTGACCGAAACGACGCTGGCGGTGGAATCGGAAGCCGCCTTTGGCTTGTTGAGCGCGGCCGCGCGCGCCGCCATGCCTTATCTTCAGCAGGCGCTCACCGACAACGCGGTGGTGGACCTCAAGCCCTTCGCCGCCGATGCCAAAAAGAAGATATCGGAGGCACTCGCCGAATTCGAGAAGACCGGCACGCCCGGCGTGAAGGTCGATGCCGCGATCAACGACCTGCGGCTCACCGGCATCGCTTTCGACGCGAATACCTTGCGCGTCATCGCCGAAGCCGACGGCACCGCCAAAGTCGCGGTATCCAAGCTACCGGGGATGTAAGCGAGGCGCCTCGCGCGTCGTCGGGCTAAGCCGAATAATTCACGATCAGCGACGAGGTCGCGCTGCTGCTGTCGCTCGCGCTGTAGCTCGCACTCACGTTGCCCTGGGCCTCCTGCAGCTTCTTGAGAAACTCCTGCAACAGCTCAGTGACGCCGGTGCTGCTCAAGGTCGTGCTGTCGTCCTCGTCGCTGTCAGCAGTGCCGCCGCTTGGCGGCGGACCGACCGCGCCACCGGATCCCCCGGACCGCCTTGGAAGGCGTTAGCGAACCGCCGGCTTCCATCTGGCTTTTCAACGAGGCGTCAATGTCGCGGAGTGCGCTGCTCAGCGCCGACTGATCGGCCGAGCTGATGGTGCCGACCGAGACTTCCAACGCCAGCTCATTCTGCAAACGTTGCAGCGGCGAATAGGCTTGCGTGGACGCGGAAGAGAGCGAGTCATCGCGAAAACCTCGTTTTCGCTGGTAATCCAGTGCACCGGCCCGCGCCTCAAAGAAAACGCTTTTGCGGTTGACACGATCTTGCTGCCGGCCCGCTTTGTTTCCATCTGTTTCCGTCCGCCTGATAGAAACATCCAGAAACAATTTCAGACGAGCGCATCTGCGCCGCCACCGCTATCCGACGCCTTATGAGCAAACAACCGCACATCCTTGTCGTTGAAGACGATCGCGATATCAGCGCGCTTGTCGCCCGCTATCTGCGCGCCAATGACTGCCGCGTGACTATCGCCGCCAATGGCCGGGAGCTCGACCGCCTGCTCGATGGCGGCAAGGCCGATCTCATCGTGCTCGACCTCATGCTGCCCGGCGAAGACGGCCTGAGCCTGTGCAAGCGCCTGCGCGTCCAATCGCAGGTGCCGATCATCATGCTCACCGCCAAGAGCGACGAGGTCGACCGCATCCTCGGCCTCGAAATGGGTGCCGACGACTATCTGGCGAAGCCGTTCAATCCGCGCGAGCTGCTGGCGCGCATCCGCGCCGTACTGCGGCGCTCGACCGTCACCGCGACCGACCCGGCCGCAAGCGGCACGCGCGCGCTCAGCTTCCTCGGCTGGCAGGTGGATCGCCTGCTGCGCGAGGTGCGCAACCCGCAGGGCGCGCGCGTCGCACTGACCGATGCCGAGTTCGGGCTGCTGCAGGCGTTCTGCGACCGGCCGCAACGCGTGCTGTCGCGCGATCAACTGCTGGAGCTCACGCAAGGCCGCAGCGCCGCCGCCTTCGAGCGCAGCATCGATATCCTGGTCAGCCGGCTGCGGCGCAAGATCGAGAGCGACCCGCAGGAGCCCAGCATCATCAAGACCGTGCGCTCCGGCGGGTATCTGTTCACCCCGTCGGTGGAGCCGGCATGAGCCGGCCGCGGCTGCGCTTCCTCAACCGCATCAGCGCGCAGGTGACGGTGCTGGTGCTGCTGTCGCTCGTCACCCTGCACGTCATCGCCATCGCCGGCTTCTACCTCAACCGCCAATTCGAGGGCCAACGACCGCCTGACGAAGGGCCCGGCCAGTTCGTGGCGCTGGTGCGGCTCGCCGCGGCCTCTCCACGCGGACAGGAGCGCGATGCGATAATCGCGCGTATCGTTCGTACGTTTCCGCACTTGAACGTGACACGCAACGCCGGCGTTCCGCAGGCTGGCCGGGTCGCTATCGACGGCCCGCCGATACAATTCGTCGAGGCAATTCTGGGGCCGGGTTTCCGGACGGCGATCTATGCCGAAGGCGACAACCGGCAGATCGTCATCACCATGCCTGATGGCGACGTGATCGGCGCGCGTTTCCCGCCGCCGCGCGGGCCGCCACCGATGTTCGGCAATCCGGTGACGCTGACGATCCTGTTTGTCGTCGTCAGCCTGACCTTGCTGCTCTTCTGGGCCACGCGCGCGCTGGCCGCGCCGTTGTTCGACTTCGCCAGGGCCGCCGAAAGCTTCAGCCTCGACCGGCACGATACCGCCCTGCCCGAGCGCGGGCCGGAGGAGATCCGCGCCGTGGCGCGCGCCTTCAACCGCATGCGCGAGCGCGTCCACAAGCTGGTCGACGACCGCACGCGCATGCTGGCCGCCATGGGCCACGACCTGCGCACGCCGATCACACGGCTGCGGCTGCGCAGCGAGTTCATCGCCGACGAGGACCTGCGCCGTCAGGTGCTGCGCGACCTCGACCAGATGAAAGCGATGACCGACGGCGCGCTGTCGTTCCTGCGCGACGGCCACGCGCATGGCGCCAAGACCACGGTCGATCTGGCGAGCGTGTTGCACACCGTGTGCGATGAATATGCCGACATGGGCCACGTCGTGAGCTATGCTGGCCCCGACCACGCCACCGTCTCGGCGCGGCCGGACGATCTGCAGCGCGCCGTCACCAATCTCGTCGACAACGCCGTGCGGCACGGCACCGCCACCATGGTGCGGCTCACCGTGACACCCGCCCGCACAACCATCGACGTCGAGGACGACGGCCCCGGCATTCCCGACGCACGCACTGCAGCGATGCTGGAAGCCTTCGT
>JANLJK010000234.1:0-1090 GCA_029255525.1 Pseudolabrys sp. | reverse complement strand
GCCCGCAACATTGACGATCGCTCGGGCTTCGGCCTCGGCCTGTCGATCGCCCGCGCCATCGCCGAAGGCCATGGCGGCACGCTGTCGCTGCACGATCGCGCGCCGCATGGGCTCATCGCGCGCATCACGCTGCCGGCGTGAGTTCCCACAGCGGGCCGGCGACCCGCGCATTGACACCCCAGGCGGTAAGCCTAGATTAGCCCCGTTCCGAGGGGTGCCCGGGTTCGGGCTGAGAAACACCCTTTGAACCTGATCCGGGTCATGCCGGCGAAGGGACAGGGACTTTCTGCCGCCCTCCTCCGCCATGCTCGAACCTCATCCTGAGGAGGGCGCGCAAGCGCCCGTCTCGAAGGATGATTTTTTGGCCTCATGCTTCGAGACGCGCACTTCGTGCGCTCCTCAGCATGAGGAGAAACAAGCGTCTCGCAGGGAGAAACCGATGAACAAGCCCGTCACGTCCGCCGATCTGGTTACCCCGAAGGTAACAACCGGCCCCCTGCCCGCCTCGCGCAAGGTTTACGCGCAGCCTGCCGCCGCGCCCGATCTGCGCGTGCCGGTCCGCGAGATCATCCTGTCGAAGGAATCGGGCGAGCCGCCGCTCCCCGTTTACGACACGACCGGCCCCTATACCGACAACGACGTCGCCATCGACGTCGAGCGCGGCCTCAAGCGCGCGCGCATCGAATGGGTCAAGGAGCGCGGCGGCGTCGAAGAGTATGAAGGCCGGCCGATCAAGCCGGTCGATAACGGCAATGCCACCGGCAAATACCTGGCGCGCAACTTCCCCAACACGCCGAAGCCGTGGCACGCTGTCGGCGACGCGCCGGTCACGCAATACGAATTCGCCAAAGCCGGCATCGTCACCAAGGAAATGATCTACGTCGCCGAGCGTGAAAACCTCGGCCGCAAGAAGATGCTCGACCGCGCCCCGGCCGCGCTCGCCGACGGCGAACAGTTCGGCGGCGCGCTGCCCGCCTTCATCACGCCGGAATTCGTGCGCGACGAGATCGCGCGCGGCCGCGCCATCATCCCGTCCAACATCAACCATCCGGAAAGCGAACCGATGATCATCGGCCGCAACTTCCTCACC
>JANLJK010000233.1 GCA_029255525.1 Pseudolabrys sp. | reverse complement strand
AGGCGTCGTGTGGCGGAGCAGGACGCGGCGCTCGCGGGCGGAGGGACATTACGCACCCTTCGCGCTCGAGCGGCGACAGGACACCGCGACGCAGTCAAGCTTGCGCAGACTGCGTAAACTTGTCTGCGCGGGCACTAAGACCCCCCGCGAGGAGCTCGCTGACGACGGGCCGCTGAAACAGGCGGTTGTCGAAAGCGCGGCCCGTGCGCCGGAAGACGCCGCGATGGCGCGCCGAGAGGCGCCCCGTGCTTCGGCGACGGAGTGCGGGCATCTACCAAAATCCGCGCCTGCTCGGCGCGCCGTCCCCTCATGCTTCGAGGGGAAAGGGAAAGAGTGACGACGGGCTTCCCCAGGGCCTCGACCAAAGAACAGGGGCGGCGAAGCGTTGGCTTACCGCGGATAACGGCCTCAATATTCTACTGTGGAGCGAACGCATAAATTGCCCGGCTCAAGCCGGCCAAAGGGAGAGGCATGCTCAAGAACAACGTCGGCGATTTCGATACGCTTTACCGCGGGTTTCGCTGGGCTATCCCGGCGCGCTATAATATCGGTGTCGACATCTGCGATCGCTGGGCCGCCGCCGATCCTTCCCGCCTCGCCATCCTGCACATAAGGCCGGACGGGCGCGACGAGGCGGTCAGTTTCGGCGCGCTGCGCGATACTTCCAATCGTCTGGCCAATGTATTGCGCGCCTACGGCATTGCGCGCGGCGACCGCGTTGCGATCATGCTGCCGCAAGCGCCGGACGTCGCCGCCGCGCATATCGCGATCTACAAGCTGGGGGCGGTGGCGCTGCCGATCGCGATATTGTTCGGGCCCGATGCGCTGAGCTACCGGCTGCAGAACTCCGGCGCCAAGGCGCTCATCACCAATGCACAAGGCTTGGCCAAGCTTGCCGAGGTGCGCGGGGAAGTGCCCGGCGTCACTTGCGTTCTGTCGGTCGATGGCGCGGGTGATGGCGCTCGCGGGTTTTACGATCTGCTGGCCAAGGCATCCTCGGATTTCACGGCGGTCGATACCGCCGCCGACGATCCGGCGCTGATGATCTATACGTCGGGCACGACCGGGCAGCCGAAGGGCGCGCTGCATGCGCATCGCGTGCTGTTGGGCCATCTGCCCGGCGCCGAGCTGCCGCATTATCCGTTCGGTCAAGAGAACGATCGCTATTGGACCCCGGCCGATTGGGCCTGGGCCGGCGGTCTCCTGGATGTGCTGTTGCCGAGCCTGCATCACGGTGTGCCGGTGGTCGCCCGCGCGGTGGAGAAGTTCGACCCGGATTATGCTTTTGCGCTGATGGCGAAGACAGAGGTGCGCAACGCCTTCATCCCGCCGACGGCCCTGCGCATGATGCGCGCGGTGCCGTCGCCACGCGGCCGCTTCGATTTCAAACTGCGCAGCATGGCCTCGGGCGGCGAGTCGCTCGGCGTCGAGGCGTTGGAATGGGGCCGCGAGGCTTTTGGCCTGACCATCAACGAGTTCTACGGTCAGACCGAATGCAATCTCGTGGTCGGCTCCTGTGCCCAGCTCGGCCAGTTCAAGTTAGGCGCCATCGGCAAGGCGGTGCCGGGTCATGTCGTCGCGGTGGTCGATCGTGACGGCCGCGAAGTCAAAGCCGGCGAGATCGGTCAGATCGCGGTGAAGCGGCCCGATCCGGTGATGTTCCTCGAATATTGGCAGCGCGCGCAGGCGACGCGCGAGAAGTTCATCGGCGACTGGATGACTACCGGCGACCAGGGCGTGATGGATGAGGAAGGCTATATCAGCTTCGTCGGCCGCGACGACGATGTCATCACCTCGGCCGGATTCCGTATCGGCCCCGGCGAGATCGAGGATTGCCTCATCCGCCACCCGGCCGTGGCCCTGGCGGCTGTGGTCGGCAAGCCCGATGCCGTGCGTACCGAGATCGTCAAAGCCTTCGTCGTGCTCAAGCCCGGCCATGCGGCGTCCGATGCGCTCGCCAGCGACATCCAGAGCTTCGTGCGCACGCGGCTCTCCGCGCATGAATATCCGCGTGAAGTTGCCTTCATCGACGCCATGCCGATGACGACCACGGGCAAGGTGATCCGACGGCTGCTGCGGGAGAAGGCTTAGCTCTTTTGCGCCCCGCCCATGATGAACACATGGAAGCCCAATCGCCGCTTGGCGACGCGGTAGAGCATGATCGACTCGACCACCAGCGCGGTGGAGGTCGCGACCGCCGCGCCTTCGATGCCGATATGCGGAATGAGCAGCAGGCACAGCGCCAGATTGATCACGAAGGCGATGGCATAGATCGAGGCGCATTGCGTGCGCTCGCCGAGCATGTTCAGGAGCCGTTCGGCCGGGCCGACGGCGGCGCGGGCCAGCATGCCGACGGAGAGGATAAACATCACCCGATAGCCGGACGAGAAATCGGCGCCGAACAGCGACAGCAGCGGCTTGCCGAAGGCGAGGATCGCGGCGCAGACGGCGAGCGACGGCCAGAAGGTCCAGCGCGTCGTTTCCTTGAAGAACGAGGCGAGGCGCTCCTTGTCGCCGGCGACGTGATATTGCGTGAATTTGTGCGTGGTCGCGCCGGCAATGGCGAAATAGACGAAGGCGACGATGGCCAGGAGCCGCGCGCCGGCATAATAGACCGCGACTTCCTCCGGCGAACGCAGATGCTCGAGCGTGAGGATATCGACGTAAGTGAGCAGCAGATAGAAGCCCTCGACCACGAAGATCGGCAGCGAGGTGGCGAGCCAGGTCTTCGGCTCGTAGAGTTTGGGTCCCGGCGGCACCTTCTGCTTGAGCCTGCGGTCGAGCACGAACAACTGGCCGATGGTGACGAGCCATGTGGTGACGACGCCGATGACCATGGCGGTGACGGCATCGGTCGGCGCGCCGAACAACCACGCCGCGCCCATCAGCACCGTGATGGCGAGCTGTCGCCAGATATAGAACGGCATCAATGCTAGATTGGGCCAGTCATAGGACTGTGCGATGCCGGCCTGCATTTGCACCAGGCCGTAGATCGGGATCGTCACGCAAGCGAGGTAGAGCGGGATGACCGTGAAGTGATCGATGTAGGGCTGCAGCAGAAAGACGCCGAGCGCGCCGACGGCGCCGATGGCGGTCGCGATGGCAAAAGCGAGCCAGCGCGAGCCGGTGATGAAGCCGCGCAGGCGGTCGAAGGCCTTGAGTTCGGTGTATTCCGGAATGAAGCGCCGCGCCGCCGACGACAGGCCCATGTCGGACAGCGCGCCGATCATCAGCACCCAGGTCCAGACATAGATGTAGATGCCGAACTCGAACGATCCCATGAAGCGCGCGAGCAACACCTGCGATACCAGCGCCAGCAGCGCGCTGGCGACGCGCACCAGGAACACCTTGCCGGCGACGAGCTGCGCCAGCCGGCTTTCGCTTCTGTCGGCGAGGATGGCCCTGACGCGCGCGATCAGCCGCGCCGCCTTCGAGGCGGGCGCCGGAATGTCGGTCTGCGCGTGCGCGGTGTCTCCCGACGCGGGCGGCAGCCGGGATGCGTAAGACGGCAGGGCCATGCTGATCGCATAGCAAGGAAGCGTTAAGAATCGGTTGGATCGATGTGTCGTTTCGAGACACTCGCGAAGCGAGCGGGCCCGGCCCTTTGGGCCGTCCCGGAATGACGAACCGTCAGAGCAGATCGACTTCTGCCAAAATTCCCTCGACCACTTTCCTGTCTTCAACCGACAACGCTACCTGCGGCGGCACCGGCTCGCCGACGGCATAGCCTTGGATCTGCAGGCCGGTCTTGATACAGGCGGCGAGGTTGAAGCGGGCGAAGGCCTCGTTGATGTGCCACAGCGCGCGCTGCAGCTTCATCGCCTCGGGCCACCTCTCGGCGCGGCACAGCTCGTAGAGCCGCACGCTCTGGCGCGGCACGATGCAGGCGGGGCCTGCCATCCAGCCGACGCCGCCGATCAGCATCACCGCCGCCGGGATATGCGCCGAGCCCGAGAACACTTTCATCCCCGGCGCGCGGTTCATGATCGATAGCAGGCGGCCGGTATTGGTCGAGGCGTCCTTGATGTATTGGATGCGCGGGTGGTCGGCGAGCCGCGCAATGACCTCGAGGGTGAGATCGCTGCGCTGAAAATTCGGATTGGTGTAGAGCACCACGGGAATGTCGACGGCATCGGCGATGGCGCGGAAGTAGGCCTCGACCTGTGCGTCCTTGAGCGGAAAGTAGGCTTCGCAGATGGCGAGGATGCCGTCGGCCCCGAGCGCCTGATAGCGCCTCGCCTGCGCCACCGCGTCGGCCGTCGATGTCGAGGCAACGCCTGCGATCACCGGCACGCGCTTGTTGGTGGCTTCGATCGTGGCCTTGACCACCGTCTCGCGCTGCGTGGCGTTGAGATAAGCGAAC
>JANLJK010000232.1 GCA_029255525.1 Pseudolabrys sp. | reverse complement strand
GCCGGGGCTCTCGATGGTGAGGTCGTCGAAGCGCGTGCCTTTCGCCGATTTCGTCACCGTCTGGGTCACGCGCGCGGGCTTGCCGGCAGGCTTGACCCAGCCCGGCAGCAGATTGTCGATCTTCACCGGCGTGAGATCGGCATCGATGTTCATGCGCTCGTCGGTGACCTTGTCACCCACGCGCCCGGTGAGACGGACCGGGATGGAGCCGGTCACGCTCGCGCCGAGATCGAAGCCGAGGCGCTTGCGCGCCGCTTCGTCGAGATTGGTGGTCAGCCGCAGTTCGGCATCAGCGTCGCGCTTCTGCTTGCGCACCTCGATGGCGGCCGGCGTGCCGTTGACCTTGACGTCGCCCTTGATCTGATAGGCGTCGCTCGACGCGACGACCTTGAGAAGCTGCGCTTCGACCTTCTGCCCCATCAGCAGCTTGTCGGCGGCGAAGTTGGTCAGATCGGCATTGATCACGTAGCTCGACGAATTGGGCGGCGCGTTCTTGCCGAGCAGGAAGTTGACGGCGACCTGCGCCGCGATGGTACCGCGGCTGGAGTCCGGATCGAGCGAGAGCCCAACGGTGTCGCGCATGCCGTCGCTGGCCAGGAATGCCGCCGCCGAGGGCACGGTGCCGTCGATGCGGAAGCTCGCGCGGGCCTTGGCAGGCTTGGGATGCGTGTCAGGCATCTCGAACACGCCGCCGGCGATGTTGAGCCTGCGGCCCGGCGCCACTTCCACGGTACCACGGCCGAGATTGATGCTGGCGGTGCCGCCGGTGATGCGCACCGACAGATCGGCATCGCGGATCGCCGGCAGGTTGTCGACCGGCTTCAACGTCGTGCCGCTGGTTTGGATGTCGACCGACAGGCTGTCATCGGCCATCGGCGGGCCGTCGGGGTTGTAGTGTGACAGCGGCGCATTGCCGGCGACCAGCACGCGCTCGGCGGTGCCGCCGGAAATATGGCCCTCGACCCATTTGCGCACGTCGGCCGCGGCGAAGAACGGCCACAGTCGCTTCATCACCGTCATCGGCATGCGGTTGGCGGCCACGCCGAAGGCAAGCTGCGGCTCGGCGCCGGACCAATCGAAGCTGCCGGAGGCAGCAACACCGAAATTGAAATCGGGTCGCGTATCGATGCGGCGGAAGTCGCCCTGCTCCACCGTAATGCGGCGGCGCGTCAGGTCGATGCGCGCGCGCACATTGGCGCGATTGAGCCCGAGGCTCTCCTGATCGCCGGTGGCGGCCAGGATGACCGGATCAATCACCGGATCGCCGCGCATCACAGTGAGCATCCAGGCGTCGTTCTGATCGGTCGGCGCTTCCAGATTGGCGCGCAAGGTGAACTGGTTGCCGCCGGACTGCACCTGGAAAGGCACGATCAGGCTGTTGCGGCGCGCTTCCCAATTGAAGCGGAATTCGGCGTGCTCGATGTGGACATCGTGACTGCGATCCTGATTGTCGATGATGGTGCCCGGCTCGACATAGAGCTGGCCCTGCACGACCTGGGGCACGCCGTCGGCACCGACATCGGCGCGGATACTCGCCGACACCGGCAGATCGGCTTCGACGCCGCCTTCGTTCATGCGCATCGCCAGCATCATGTCGCGCACGGAAACCTTGCGCGCTTCGATGCCGATGGCGCGGATGCCGCCGTCGAGCGGGCGCATGGCGGCGCTGAGCACCCAGGGGCGCTGCTGGTTGTTGGATTCGAGCTTGAAGATGACGCCGCCCTGGTGCGGCCGCATCAGGCTCACATTGATGCGGTCGAAGCTCAGGCGCTTGCCGTTGCGCTGGTCCTCGACCACCAGATGACCGTCCTTGAGGCCGACTTCGCGCAGGTCGTGGCCGTCGAAACCGCTGGTGCCGATGGTGTCGACCCAGGCCAGCGCGCTGGCGATCTCCTCGAAGCTGCTCTTGTCGACGCCGCTCTTGGCCTCAGCCGGCGCCGGCGGCTGATTGGCCTGCGCCAACGGTGCGGCCTGCGGCACAGTCACCGGTGGCGTGGCGGTCGCGATCGGGCGCTTGTCGGCGCCGGCGAAGACGGTAATGCGGCCGTCGCTCTCGATGCGGATGGACATCTCGGCACCGACGAGATTGAGGCTCTGGGCGCGCAACTGGCCCGACAGCAGCGCCGTGCCGGAGATGCCGACCTCGGCCTTGGGGGCGCTCGCCACCACCGTGCCGTCGGCGTCGCGCACCACGATGTCGCGCAGTCGCAGCGAGGTACCGCCCTTCTCGTCGCGTTCGATCTGGGTGCCGCCGACGGTGACCGTGTGCTTGCCGCCGAAGTTCTGCTCGATGGCCGCCTTGAGCCAGGGGGTGGCGACATCGAGCCCGATCGGGCCGGACGACAGCCGCCACCAGAACGCGCCGCAGGCCAGTGCCAGCACCATGACCAACGTGCCGGTCGCCCAGATCAGCCGCCGCAGCCAGGGATGGCGCAGAAACCAGAGCATGCCCTGGCGCGCCCAATGCCACCGGTGGCCGAGCGCCAGCATGGCCTTGAGGCGCCGGGGCTGGCGCTTGTGCCGATGTTCCTGCGCGCTTGCTGTCATGCCCTAGGGTCTGGTTGCTCCGATGTGCGGCCTGGGCCCGCCGGCCAAGGCCGATAATCCCCGCGCGCCAGGCGCGCTTGCGCCCCTCGGCGCTGCGGTCGCGCCGGGCCCGTCGGGATGAAGCCAGTTGCGCCCACCCGACGCAAATGGCATTGGCGACATTGAGCGGCGGAAAGCGACGAAAGGAAGGCGCATGGCGGGAAAACCGAAGGCTGAAAAGCACTTGGCAAAGAAGTCCTTAGCCGGAACCGACGCCGCGGACGGCCTGGCCGCTGGCGCCAAGGCGCCGGCCTTCACTTTGCCACGGGACGGCGGCGGCAACATCGCGCTCAAGGATTTCAAAGGCCGCAATCTGGTCATCTACTTCTATCCCAAGGCCAACACGCCCGGCTGCACCACGGAGTCCATCGCCTTCTCCAAGCTGCGCGCGGCCTTCGCCAAAGCCGATACCGACATCCTCGGCGTGTCCGCCGACCCGGTCGCCGCGCAGGACAAATTCCGTGACAAGCACAGCCTCACCATCCCGCTGGCCTCGGACGAAGCCAAGGAGATGCTCGCCGCCTATGGCGCCTGGGGCGAGAAGTCGCTGTACGGACGCAAATTCATGGGCGTCATCCGCAAAACCTACCTGATCGACAAGACCGGCCGCATCGCGCGCGTATGGCCGAAAGTACGGGTCGACGGGCATGCCGAGGAAGTCCTGGAAGCCGCCCGCACGCTTTAGAACAATTCCACGTAATTCCCTGCTTTTGCTTCGGAATATAAATCGAGGCGAATCGAGCTTACGCCTTTCTTAACCATATCAGAGCGATATCGACAGGCCGGTTTCGTGGCCTTCCGCGGCCGTCCGGCTGTGGAGCGTCGATGTCGTATTCGTCCTATTCGTCTCATCACCCGCAGGCCGCCGCGGCCCGCCCTGCCCCCCGCGCCCAATCCGCCGCCGCCATGTCGCGGCATGTCCAGACCGCCTCGCACGATTACACGCTGACCCATCACGGGCGGCAGGTGCGCATCGGTCCGGTCGCATTCTGGATCGTGGTCGGCACTTTAGTGGTGATGGCGGTGTGGTCGATCGCGACCGGTACCTACTTCGCCTTCCGCGACAACGTGCTCTCCCGCCTGATCGGCCGCCAGGCCGAAATGCAGTTCGCCTATGAGGACCGCATCGCCGAATTGCGCGCGCAGGTCGACCGCATCACCAGCCGGCAATTGCTCGACCAGGAGCAGTTCGAGCAGAAACTCAACGCGCTGTTGAAGCGCCAAGCGACGCTCGAGCAGCGCACCAATACCTTGACCGGCGACACACTCACCACCGGCTCGATCAAGCCCGCGCGCACCGCGCCCGCGCCGGAGGCGCCGCCGCCGAAGCTGCGGTCGTCTTCACTCACCGGCGAGACCATGACTTTCATGGCGCCGCCCGATCAATTGCAGTGGCGCGATGCCGCCACGGCCGACAACCGCGTCCTGTCGCGCGCCAAGGCCGGCGGACTGGAAGGCGTCCTCGCCCGCGTGACGCTCTCGCTCGATAAGGTCGAGAAGCGCCAGACCAACGTGCTGTCGGAAACCGAAGAGCGCATGGAGAACAAGGCGACGCGCATGCGCAGCGTGCTCAACGATCTCGGCCTCGATCTCAACAAGGCGCATTTGCGCGCCATGGGCGGCCCGCTGGTGCCGCTGAAGCCGCCGACGCCGAGCGCCGGTGAATTCGAGAAGCAGCTCTACCGCATCAGCGTCGCCAAGGCGCAGGTCGACCGCTTCACCAACGCGCTCGTCACCGTGCCGGTGCGCAAGCCAATCACCGGCGATATCGACCTCTCCTCCACCTTCGGCGTGCGCGTCGATCCGTTCGTGCGGCGCCCGG
>JANLJK010000231.1 GCA_029255525.1 Pseudolabrys sp. | reverse complement strand
TGCCGGCGTCTCCGATGCCCGGCTGATGTACAATTTCCAGAAGCGCAACTCGCCGAGCACGCCTTCCGGCAACGGCCCGTTCACCGGCACCACCGTGCAGGCTTCGCCGACCGATGTCAGGCCGAGCGGCTTGCCCGGCGATACGAGGAAAGTCTCGGCGTCGATGCGCGCGCTGCAATGGCCATACGCATGAACGAGGCCGTGGCGCGACAGCGCCCGCGCGGCCAGCCGCACGGTGCGCGACAGATCGGTATGGGTCATTTCTGAAATTCTGGGATGTTGGGCTTGGAGCCCCATTGGCAAAATCCCTTCGGATCGAAGGGGAACTGGCGCTCGCGATACAGCAATTCGTCGGCGATAGAACGCACGCCCGAGGAATACTCGAACACCATGTCGTCGGGGCCTTCGAAATAGAGAAAGCGCGCCGACGAGGTCGGATGGCGGCCCGGGCCGAACACCATGCGCACCTGGCGATCGTTGAGGAAGTGGAAGGAGCG
Organism: Pseudolabrys sp.; assembly: GCA_029255525.1. Lineage (GTDB taxonomy): Bacteria > Pseudomonadota > Alphaproteobacteria > Rhizobiales > Xanthobacteraceae > Pseudolabrys. The sequence continues at coordinate 3,915 of JANLJK010000231.1, read as the reverse complement.
CATCACATCGTCGCCGGTCTCCACCTGGTGATTGATGTGCTGGATGCCCGGCACTTTCGACGGGAACAGCGCGATGGTGTGATGCACCTCGTCGATGCGCAAGAGCGGCGCGTCGCCGATGCGGTCACTCACCCGCGCATTGCACACTTTCGTCCAGAACAGTTCATCGCGCACCGGGTCCAAGCTGCACAGGCCGATATGGCTGAAGCCGGTGATGCCGGCGTCGCGCTCACCGTGATAGCGCGTGCCGCTGATGGCGGGGCGCACCACGAGTTCAATACGGTTGCCGCTCGGATCCTTGAAGGCGATGAAGTCGCGCACCTTGCGGGCTTCGGCTTCCTCGACCGTGCCGGCATGCACCTCATGGCCGAGCGCTTCCAGCTCGCGCGAGGCGATTTCGAGATCGTCATGCGAGGCGACCTCGAAAGCCGCAGTATGGTCGCGCGGGTCGCCGTCGAAGTAGCACAAAGTGTGCTCGCGCTCGTCGGACTTGAAATAGACCGCGCCCTTGATGCGCTCGGAGACTTCCAGGCCCAGATATTCCGTGGCGAAATTGGTCGCGCCTTCGAGATCTTTGGTGCCGAGGCGAACGTAAGAGACGTCCTGCAGCCTGATCATGGTCGCGCTCCTGTTACTGGAGTTCGGGAATGGCGCAGTCGCTGCCCCAATTGCAGTAGGAGCGCCGCGTCTTCGAGAACTGGCGCGGCCGATGCGCTGCATCGAGCGTATTGCCTTCGGCCACGTAACTGAACAGCACATCATCCGGGCCAGCAAAGGTCAGGAACAACTGGTTCGAGGTCGGCCGGCGGCCCGGCCCGTCGACGATCCGCACCTGGGCCGAGCGCAGAAAATAGCTGTTCTGCATCAGCAAATCCACGTTCTCGACCTTGTATTCGATGGCGAGGACGCCGTTGCCGATCGACGGATGGAAGGCCAGCCGATGATGGACGTTATCGTCGAAGCGGATATAGGCGGAGTCGCCGACCCAGTCGCTGACCCGGCCGTTGAATATCTTGGTCCAGAGCTTTTCGTCGGCCCCCTTGGCGGTCGAGCGCAGCGCCACACCCTCCAGCCCGAGGTGGCCGGCATCCCGCGGCGCGAAATAGCGCCAGCCGGAGTGCATCGGGCGCACCACCAGTTCGAACACATTGCCGCTCTTGTCGGCGAAGGAAATGAAGTCGCGCACCTTGCGACGTTCGGCTTCTTCAGTGCTGCCGCGCGTCACCTTGTAGCCTTCGGCCTCAAGCGCCGCGGTCGCGGCTTCGAGCGTCTCGACCTCGCGCAATTCGAGCCCGACCGCGCGCGAGCGCTTGTCGTCCTTGACATAGATCAGCGTGTGGTCCCGGTAATCGGAACGGAAGAAGACCTGATCGGCGGTTTTGTCGACCACCTGCAGCCCGAGGATTCGCTGCGCGAAATCCGTGGCGGCGGCGAGGTCGGAAGTCCCCAGTCGGACGTAACGAAGCTGCTCGACCGCGATCACAGTATCCTCCAATTCGCCGCCCCAGGTTTCTGACGTTTCGTTTAGCGGGCTACCGCACGTCATGACATGACAAATGCGGTCCCGGTGGGGACGTTTGCGGGCCGCGCACCATCCCATAGCGTCGATCCAAGTCAATAAATATTTCGAAATTAATCGCATATCTGGCCGATACTGCACCGCAATACTGAGATTTTTCTACTTTCCCCTTTTAAAATTTCGAAAATATGGGCTATAGGGCGGACACCGCAGAGACAGGACCTCCGATGACCGCCCCGCGAAACGAAGGGACTTTGGCCGACCGCGCCTACCGGCAGATCCGCCAGGACATCATCGAAGGACGCCTCGCGCCCGGGCAGAAGCTCAAGCTCGAGGCGCTGACAGCCTCCTATTCGTTCGGCATGTCGCCGTTGCGCGAGGCCCTCTCGCGCCTGACCGGCGACCAACTGGTGATTACGGAGGCGCAGCGCGGCTTTTGGGTCGCGCCCCTGTCCGTGGAAGAGCTCGACGATATCTCCCGCGTCCGCGCACTGGTCGAAACCGAAGCCGTCAATCTGTCGGTCCGTCAAGGCGACGCGCAATGGGTCCAGGACGTCACCGACGCTTTCGAAGAGTTAAGAGCGGTGGAGCGCGAACTTCCCGCAGCCGAAAGCCCACTGCCGCCGAATCTGGGCGACCTGTGGGAAGCGAAGAACCGCGCCTTTCACGCCGCGCTGGTCTCCGCCTGCCACTCGCCGTGGCTGATGCGCGTGCGCGACCTGCTCTATCAGCAATCCGAGCGCTACCGCCGCCTGTCACTCAAATCCTCGCGCGGCCGGCGCGCTGTGCATGAAGAACATGCCGCCATCTTCGAGGCGGCAATCAAACGCGATGCCCTGCGCGCCTGCCGCATGACCGAACTGCATGTGCAACGCACGGCGGACGAGGTCCGGCTGGCGCTGGCCGCACTCAAAGACGCGGGCCAGCTCACACAAGCGGTCGCGTAACACCTTTGCAAATCAGGAGACACACATGAACAAGCCAGAATCGAATCTCACCGCCTGCGACACCAAGGAACTGCGGCACTTCATCGACGGGAAATTCGTATCCTCATCGCGCGCACCGTTCCAGAATCGCAACCCTGTGAACGGCGAGGTCATCGGCCTCGTGCACGAAGCCGATCAGGCGACCGTCGACCTGGCCGTGAAGGCCGCCAAACGCGCGCTGAAGGGCCCCTGGGGCAAGATGAGCGAGCACGAGCGCGCCGCCATCCTGCGCAAGGTGGCCGACGGCATCACCAAGCGTTTCGATGAATTCCTGCGCGCCGAAGTGCTCGACACCGGTAAACCGGCCAGCCTCGCCTCGCATATCGACATTCCGCGCGGCGCCGCGAACTTCAACGTCTTCGCCGATCAAGTCGTGTCGCTGTCATCGGAAAGCTTCCGCATGGCAACCCCTGATGGCCGTGGCGCATTGAACTACGCCATCCGCGTACCGCGCGGCGTGATCGCCGTTGTGTGCCCGTGGAACCTGCCGCTCTTGTTGATGACCTGGAAGGTCGCGCCGGCGCTCGCCTGCGGCAACACCGTCGTCGTGAAGCCATCGGAAGAAACGCCGACGACCGCCACCTTGCTCGGCGAGGTGATGAACGAAGCCGGCGTGCCGCCCGGCGTCTATAACGTCGTGCACGGCTTCGGCCCGGACAGCGCCGGCGAGTTCCTCACGCGCCATCCGGACGTGAATGGTATCACCTTCACGGGCGAAACACGCACCGGCACCGCCATCATGAAGGCGGCGGCCGAGGGAGTCCGGCCGGTTTCGTTCGAGCTCGGCGGTAAGAATGCCGGCATCGTCTTTGCCGACTGCGATCTCGACGCGGCGATCGAAGGCACCATGCGCTCGGTCTTCGCCAATTGCGGCCAAGTCTGTCTCGGCACCGAGCGCGTCTATGTCGAGCGTCCGCTGTTCGACACGTTCGTCGCCCGGCTGGCGGACGCCGCCAGCAAGCTGAAGGTCGGCGATCCCTTCGACAAGTCGACCAATCTGGGGCCGCTGATCAGCCAGGAACACCAGCGCAAGGTGCTGTCCTATTACGAGCGCGCCAAGCAGGAGGGCGCCAAGGTCGTGCTCGGCGGCGGCGTCCCGAAGATGCCGGAACAATTCGCCGGCGGCTCGTGGATCGAGCCGACGATCTGGACCGGGCTGCCCAACTCCTCGGCAATCCTGCGCGAGGAAATCTTCGGGCCCTGCTGTCACATCACGCCGTTCGACAGCGAAGACGAAGTCATCGCGCTGGCCAATGACAACGTCTACGGCTTGGCGACCGCGATCTGGACGCAGAATCTGTCCCGCGCCCATCGCGTCGCGGCGCAGATCGAAGTCGGCATTGCCTGGGTGAACAGCTGGTTCCTGCGCGACCTGCGCACGCCGTTCGGCGGCTCCAAGCAGTCCGGCAT
>JANLJK010000230.1 GCA_029255525.1 Pseudolabrys sp. | reverse complement strand
GCCCGCGCGCCGTGCGAAGGCGCGCGCACCCTTGCGAGGGGTGCTGCGCCTCCCGACGCGCCATCCGCGGCACGCATTGTCGGCGCACCGCGTCCAGCCGCCGCAAGACGCCTCTAGATGACGTCCACCGCACGGCCCGAACATTCGGATGATATACAATTTAGGACTTTGATCAATGCCGATAGGAAATTAAGTTTTCGTCAAAACCATCCGCGCATCGCGCGGAACCGGACCGACACCGACCGTTCCAGGTTTGACCCGCATCAAAAGCACGATGCCCCTGCTGCGCTATCTAGTTACCGGGGCGCATGGAACGGCTGCATGAACACATCTGTTGGGACGACCGCGCGAAGCGATGCCCCCGTCACTTTGGTGCCGAAGCCGGCGGGGGCGCCTGAGCCTGCCAAATCCCGTTCGCGGCGCCCGTGGCTGATCGGCCTCGCGGCCCTTGCCCTGCTCGGCGGCGCCTATGCCGCTTGGCAGTGGTCGAGTTCCGACACCTCGGTGCAATATACCGAAGCCGCCGTGGCGCGCGGCGATATCACCCGCACCGTGACCGCCACCGGCACGGTCAACCCCGTGCTGACCATCATCGTCGGCAGCTACGTCTCGGGTGTCATCAAGGAGATCCACTGCGACTACAACACCCAGGTCAAGCAAGGCCAGGTCTGCGCCAAGATCGATCCGAGCCCCTATCAGACGGTGGTCGACCAGAACAAAGCCAACCTGTCGATGGCGCGGGCGCAACTCGAAAAGACCAAGGCCAACCTCGCCTACGTCCGGCTCAACTATGAGCGCAACGCGCGGCTGGCCGCAACCAATGCCGTGTCCAAGGACACGCTCGATCTTTCCCGGAACGCGCTCGACCAGGCCAAGGCGCAGATCGCGGTCGATGAAGCAACCATCGAGCAGCGCCAGGCCCAGCTCGAGGCCGCCGACGTCAATCTCGGCTACACCAACATCGTTTCGCCGGTCGACGGCACCGTGGTATCGCGCAACGTCACCGTCGGCCAGACGGTCGCCGCGAGCTTCCAGACGCCGACTCTGTTCCTGATCGCCACCGACCTCACCAAGATGCAGGTCGATACCAATGTCAGCGAAAGCGACATCGGCGGCATCAAGGAGGGCAACAAGGCGACCTTTACGGTCGACGCCTTTCCGCGACGCAGCTTCGAGGGCGCGGTCAACCAGGTGCGGCAATCGCCGCAGACGGTGCAGAACGTCGTGACCTACGATGTCGTGATCGGCATCGATAATTCGCACCTGCTGCTCAAGCCGGGCATGACGGCTTCCACCCGCATCGTCATCGACGAACGCCGCGACGTGTTGCGTGTGCCGAGCCAGGCCTTGCGCTTCACGCCGACGGGTGCCGCCCGCGCGCCGGCCGGCGCGGCCAACCAGGGCCGCATCTTCGTGTTGCGCGACGACGCGCCGGTCGTCGTGCCGGTGACCACCGGGCTCGATGACGATAGTTTCATCGAAATCGTCAAAAGCGACCTGAAGCCCGGCGACAAGGTCATCGTCGCCGAACGGCGCGAGACCGCGAAGTCCATCCCCCTGCCGCGGCTTTGAGCGGGCCATCGTCATGACCGAACCTGTCATCAGGATCGAGCACGTGACGCGGACCTATCATGTCGGTGATATCGACGTGCATGCGTTGCGCGACGTCAGCCTGACGGTCAATGCCGGCGAGTTCATCGCCATCATGGGGGCGTCCGGCTCCGGCAAATCGACCTTGATGGCCGTGCTCGGCTGTCTCGACCGACCGAGCAGCGGACGCTACTTCTTCGAAGGCGTGGACGTGGCCGGCCTGGACGAGCCCGAGCGCGCAAGAGTGCGTAGCGAACGCCTCGGCTTCGTGTTCCAGAGCTTCAATCTGCTGGCCCGCACCAGCGCCATCGAGAATGTGGCGCTGCCGCTGTTCTACGCCGCGTCCGGCCCGGCCAGCACCCTGTCGCGTAATGAGCGGGCACGCGCCGCGCTCAAGCTCCTCGGCCTCGCCGACCGCGAACGCAACACGCCCGGGCAACTCTCCGGCGGCCAGCAGCAGCGGGTTGCGATCGCCCGCGCGTTGATCAACGAGCCGGGTCTGCTGCTCGCCGACGAGCCGACCGGTAATCTCGACACCCGCAATTCGCACGAGATTATGGAAACGCTGACGCGACTCAACCGCGAGCACGGCGTGACCGTCATCGTCGTCACGCACGAATCCGACATTGCCGCCTATGCCGACCGCACCCTGACCATGCGCGACGGCGAGATCATCTCCGACACGCGCAATCCCAAGCCGGTTACCGTGACGCCGACGCCACACGGTGAAACATCGATATCTGCCAACGCCGCCGCCTCGGCCATCGCCCGGCACAGCCACACGGCCTGGGCCTTCGGCCGCATGATCGTGGCCGCGGCCTTGCAGGCGATCCATCGCAACATGATGCGCTCGGCGCTGACCATGCTCGGCGTTTTCATCGGCGTCGCCGCCTTGATCGCCATGGTGGCCGTCGGCCAGGGCGCCAACGAAGCGGTGCGCAAGCAGATCGAAAGCCTCGGCACCAATCTCATCGTGGTGTTGCCCGGCGCGCGGACGATGGGCGGCATGCGCGGTGGCTTTGGCAGCGCTGCCAGCCTCACCGTCAATGACGCCCGCGCAATCCGACGTGAAAGCACGGCGGTCAGCGGTGTCAGCTATCTCATCCGTCAATCGGGCCAGACCCAGTACGGCAACCAGAACTGGACGACGAGCATCCAGGGCATCAGCGCGAACTATCCGCCGATGACGAACTGGAAGATCGACGAGGGCCGCGAGATCACCGACGACGACGAGACCGGTGCCACGCTGGTGGTGGTGATCGGCAAGACGGTGCGGCGGCAATTGTTCGGCGACCTGCAAAGCCCGATCGGCGCCTTACTGCAGGTCAAGGGCGTGCCGATGCGGGTGATCGGCGTGCTGGCGTCCAAGGGACAGACGCCGTTCGGCCAGGACCAGGACGACTTGGTGATGATCCCCTTCACCACCGCCGAACGCAAAGTGCTGGGTGTCGCGTCGCCGACGCAAACGCAGACACCGCTCAACTGGATCTATCCCAATCCGCCCAATCCCTACGCGCTGACGCCGCATTTGACCGGCTATGTCAACCAGATCTTCCTGCAGGCGAGCAGCCCGGCCAATGTGCAGGTGGCCGTGCGGCAGGCCACCGAGATCCTGCAGCGGCGGCACCGCATCAAGCCCAACAGCGAGGACGACTTCTCCGTCCGCAATCTCAGCCAGATCGCCGAAACCGCCGAGAGTTCGAGCCGCATCATGGCGCTGCTGCTCGCCGCCGTGGCGTCGATCTCACTGGTGGTCGGCGGCATCGGCATCATGAACATCCTGCTGGTGTCCGTGACCGAGCGGACGCGCGAGATCGGCCTGCGCATGGCGATCGGCGCGCGGCGGCTGCATGTGCTGTTGCAGTTCTTGGCCGAGGCCGTGCTGCTCAGCGTCACCGGCGGCATTGCCGGCATCATCATGGGCGTGACGTTTTCGCTTGCCATTTCGGCTTTCACCGGCTGGCCCGCACCGATCTCGGCCGCCGCGGTCGGCGGCGGCTTCCTGTTCTCGGCGGCGGTCGGAATCTTCTTCGGCTATTACCCGGCGCGCAAGGCAGCGGGCCTCGATCCGATCGAGGCGTTGCGTTACGAGTGAGCCACCTCAGCGGCCCGGCAGCATACGCTCCAGAACGCCGTCGCGGCGGATCATGCGGTGATAGAGCGCGGCCGCGACATGCAGGCCGACCAGGATCAGCATCGCATAATTCGACAACAGGACATGCATGCCGCCGGTCCACTGCCAACCAGCAGCGCGTGTGCCAATCAACTGCGGCAGTTCCAACCCGAACATCACCACCGGCATGCCGCGCCAGGAGGCGTTGATCCAGCCGAGGATCGGCACCACGAACAGAAGCACATACAGCAGCCAGTGCACGATAGATGCCGTGCCGGTCTGCCACGGCGGCACGCCGTCGAGCGGCTTCGGCTCCGGGTGCGTCAGCCGCCAGGCGAGCCGCACCACGGCGACGGCGAGGATGACGATGCCGAGAGTGAAATGCAGGCTGATCAACGTCGTCACCGGCGTGTTGCGGCCAATATGCGGCATCGTCCAGGCGACGATGAACTGCGCAACCAGTAGCGCCAGAATCAGCCAATGCAGGAACTTGGCCGTGCCGGTGTAGCCTTCGCTCGATTGAGCCATCAATTAAACCTCTTGCGGTGGAACAACCCCATACCCATATGGGTTGGAACGGCGATGTCGAGCTGGAGACAGCTCCATCAACGTGCGCAGACGAGCGTGATGCCCGGATTGCGATGAGCGGCCACGAAAAAGCAGGCGACGCCGGATGTAAGCGCGCTAGCCCTTCGTGGTCGTTTTCATTTGTGCGCCCGGTCAGTCATCG
>JANLJK010000229.1 GCA_029255525.1 Pseudolabrys sp. | reverse complement strand
CGCTGCGGAGCAGTCGAAGGCACGCGGCACCTCGTCGAAGCCGATCGTGCAGGCCGACGTCCAGCGCATTATCGAGACGTCTCACCGCAGCGGTCGGTTCGATATATCCGTTACTCCCAAACTCATCGAACTTCCGAACAACCGCGTCGATCTCGTCTTCGAGATCAAGGAAGGCGATAAGACCGGCGTCAAGGATATCCGATTCGTTGGCAACAAGGCCTTCTCTGGTGGCCGCCTCAAGGACGTCATCAAGACGACCGAGAGCAACTGGTTCAGCTTCCTGCAGACCACGGACATTTATGATCCGGACCGCATTGAAGCCGATCGCGACCTGCTGCGCCGGTTCTATCTGAAGCACGGCTATGCGGATGTCCGTATCATCTCGGCCGTCGGCGAATATGACGCAGCCAAAAAGGGATTCATCGTTACCTTCACCTGCGATGAGGGCGCGCAGTACAAGGTCGGTGCCATCGACGTTGTTTCCAACGTGCAGGCACTCGATCTGGCATTGTTGCGGGGGCGGCTTAAACTGTCCTCTGGAAGTGTCTATAACGCCGACTTGGTCGAGAAAAGCGTCGAGGCGATGGCGATCGAGGCGGCCAAGCGCGGCTTTGCCTTCACCAATGTGCGACCGCGTGGCGACCGTCATCCAGAGACCCGGACCATCGATCTCGCTTTCGTGGTCGAGGAGGGCGCGCGCGCCTACATCGAGCGCATCAACATCCGCGGCAACATCCGCACGCGCGACTACGTCATTCGCCGCGAATTCGATCTTGGCGAGGGTGACGCCTATAACCGTGCGCTGGTCGATCGCGCCGAGCGCCGCCTGAAGAACCTGAACTTCTTCAAGACCGTCAAGATCAGCAACGAGCCGGGCTCGGCGCCCGACCGCGTCGTAATCAATGTCGATGTCGAGGAAATGCCCACCGGCGAGTTCTCGGTGTCAGGCGGCTACTCGACCTCGGACGGCTTCATCGGCGAAGTCAGCGTCGCCGACCGCAACCTGATGGGTCGCGGCCAGTTCGCCAAGGCGTCGGTGACTTTCGGTGAGCGCACGCGTGGTTTCGACCTGTCCTTCGTCGAGCCCTATCTGCTCGGCTATCGGATGGCTGGCGGCATTGACGTGTTCGCGCGTCAGAACCTGGCGTCGTCCTACGTCTCCTATGACAGCCAGACGATCGGCACCAATCTTCGCCTCGGCTTCGCGCTGACGGAAGAAATCGCCTTCCAGCCGCGCTACTCGATCTACCAGCAGAAGATCACGCTGCCGGATCAGTATAACTGCTATCCCGCATCGAGCACGTGTACGCCCGCTTCGCTGCCGGTCCGTATGGAACTGGCCCAGGGGCCGGTCACCGTGTCGTTGGTCGGCTATACGCTGTCCTACAACACCCTCGACAACGTGAAGTCGCCCACCAGCGGTCTCTATGCCGAGTTGAAGCAGGACTTCGCCGGCGTCGGCGGCGACGTGAACTTCATCCGTTCGCAGGTTGAGGCCCGCAGCTACTACGAAGTCTTCCAGGACGTCATCGGCGTCGTGAAGGTGCAGGGCGGCAACGTCGCCGGCTGGGGCAGCAAGGATCTGCGCATGCTGGATCACTTCCAGATGGGCCCGAACCTCGTGCGCGGCTTCGCGCCCGCCGGTATCGGTCCGCGCGACATGTCGCCGAGCGGCACCCAAGACGCTCTCGGCGGTTCGCTCTACTGGGGCGCCAGCGTCGAAGCGCAAACGCCGCTGTACTTCCTGCCACGTGAAGTCGGCATCAAGCTCGCCGTCTTCGCGGACGCCGGCTCGCTCTGGAACTATAAGGGCCCGACCTACTGGGCGCAGACGGGTGAGACGTTGCAGGTTGAGGATTCGGCCGCGGTCCGCTCCTCGGTCGGTGTCGGTTTCCTGTGGGATTCGCCGCTCGGTCCGCTGCGCTTCGATTTGGCCTACCCGCTGAGCAAAGAGAGCTACGACCGCACGCAGGTGTTCCGCTTCAGCGGCGGCGGCAAGTTCTGATGATGGCGGCCGGGCCGGACGGCGCGGCACAAGCAGGATGAGCGAGCCGTTATTTTTGCGACAATCGGGCGGTCTCACCTTGGATGAGATCGCCGGCCTCGTCGGCGCGACGGCACCTGCCGCCGCGCCGCACGCGCGTCGTATCACCGGTATCGGTCCGCTCGATCGCGCGTCGCCAACCGACCTGACCTTCTTCGACAATAAGAACTTCGCATCGGCCGCGCGGACGACGCTTGCGGGCGCTTGCCTGACCAATGCCGCGCTCGCCAAGGAATTGCCGGCCGGCGTCGCGGCGCTGGTGGTGCGCGAGCCTTACCGGGCCTTCGTCAACGTCGCGCGCGCCATGTTTCCGCAGGCGCTGCGGCCGTCTTCGCTGTCGCCTGCAGGTGCTGTGACCGGCGCGCATATCGATCCGTCGGCGCGCATGGAAGACGGCGTCACCATCGAGCCCGGCGCGGTGATCGGGCCGCGGGCCGAGATCGGTTCCGGCACGCTGATCGGCGCTAATGCCGTAATCGGCGCCGAGGTGCGCATCGGCCGCGACTGCGCGATTGGCGCGGGCGCCACCCTTAGCAATGCGCTGATCGGCGATCGTGTCATCATCCACCCCGGCTGCAAGATCGGCCAGGACGGCTTCGGCTATGTAATGGGCGCCAGGCACCTGAAGGTGCCGCAGGTCGGCCGCGTCATCATCCAGGACGAGGTCGAGATCGGCGCCGGCTCGACGATCGATCGCGGCGCGATCCGCGATACCGTCATCGGCGAGGGCACCAAGATCGACAACCTGGTGCAGGTAGGCCACAATGTCAGCATTGGCCGGCATTGCATCCTGGTAGCGCAGACGGGCCTTTCCGGGTCCTCCACGCTGGAGGACTATGTGGTGCTCGGCGCGCGGGTCGGCGTGAACAACAATGTCACGGTCGGCGAGGGCGCGCAGATCGCGGCCATCAGCAACGTGCACGGCGACGTTCCGCCCGGCGCGCGCTGGGGCGGCACGCCGGCCAAACCGGTAAAACTGTGGTTCCGTGAAATTAAGCTGCTCGAGCAGATGGCGCGCCGCAAGGGCAGTGCCGATGCGGCGGCGGACGAGTAAGGCGGTTTGACGATGGACGAGACGGTAAAGCAACTCGAAGCGGCGGATATCGCCAAGGTGCTGAAGATGCTTCCGCACCGCTATCCGTTTCTGATGATCGATCGCGTCATCGACATCAAAGGCGACGAGTCGGGCATTGGCATCAAGAACGTCACCATCAACGAGCCGCAGTTCATGGGGCACTTTCCGGAAAATCCGGTGTTTCCGGGCGTTCTGATGATCGAAGGCATGGCGCAGACGGCGGGCGTGATGTGTATCGCGCATACGACGTCATCGACGCCGAAGAACGTGTTCTTCATGACCATCGACAAGGCCAAGTTCCGCAAGCCCGTGCTGCCTGGCGACACGATCGAATATCACATGGTTCGCACGGCGCGCCGCCGCACCATGTGGTGGTATCACGGCGAGGCCAAGGTGCGCGGTCAGGTGGTCGCCGAGGCCGACGTCGGCGCGATGATTTCGGACGCGTGAGCGGCATGAGCACTGCCATGATCGATCCCTCGGCGCGGATCGAGGCCGGCGCGGTCATCGGCGACGGCGTCACCATCGGCCCCTTCTGCACCGTTGGTCCCAACGTCACGATCGGCGAGGGCGCGCGGCTGATCAGCCACGTCAACGTCACCGGCCACACCACCATCGGCGCGCGGACGGTCGTCTATCCATTTGCCTCGCTCGGCACGCCGCCACAGTCACTCGGCTACAAGGGCGAGCCGACGCGGCTCGATGTCGGCTCCGACTGCGACATCCGCGAACACGTCACGATGAACACCGGCACCGCGGCTGACCGCGGCGTGACCACCGTCGGCAATAATTGCTTCTTCATGGTCGGCAGCCACGTCGCTCATGATTGCGTCGTCGGCAACAAGGTGATCTTCGCCAACAATGTGCTGCTCGGCGGCCATTCGCAGATCGGCGACAACGTCGTGTTCGGCGGCGGCGTTGCCGTGCGCCAGTTTGTGCGCATCGGCGAGGGTGCGATGATCGTCGGGCTGTCGGGCGTGCGCGCCGACGTCATTCCCTACGGCATGGCACACGGGCCGTTGGCGAACCTCGTCGGCCTCAATGTCGTGGGCATGCGCCGCCGCGGTTTGAGCAAGTCCGATCTGCACCGCGTGCGCGATGCCTATCAGGCGCTGTTCTTCGGCGAAGGCGAATTTCGCGCGCGTTTCGAGCGCGTCGCGGCCGAATACGGGTCCGATCCGTTGATCGGCAAGATGATCGACTTCATCCGCGCCGGAAAGCGCCCGCTCACCATGGCGATCAAGCGCGGCGAGACGGACGACGGCGCATGACCGGCGCCGTCGCCGCGTCGCAGGATAGGCCGCTCGCGCTGATCTGCGGCGGCGGCAGCCT
>JANLJK010000228.1 GCA_029255525.1 Pseudolabrys sp. | reverse complement strand
CGCGTCGCTAATCAATATGGCGGCGCGCTCGCGCGCAAGCTGCCCGAGGAGAAATCGCATGCCGCGCTTTGCCGCCAATCTCGGCTATCTCTTTCCCGACCGGCCGCTCTTGGCGCGCATTGATGCGGCTGCGGCCTGCGGCTTTCAGGCCATCGAACTTCAGTTTCCCTATGATGTACCGCAGGCCGAGGTGAAGGCTGCGATTGCGCGCAACAAGCTCACCGTGCTCGGCATCAACACGCTGCACGGCGAGCAGAAGGGTTCGTTCGGCGTGGCGGCGCTCGCCGGCCGCGAGGCCGAATTCGACCGCGTCTTCGCCAAGGCGCTCGACTACATCACGGCGATCGGCGGCAGCGCGATCCATGTGCTGGCCGGCATGGTCACCGAGGGCGAGCGCGCCGCCGCCGAGCGGGTGTTCATCGCCAATCTCACGCGAGCGGCCGATCTGGCGGCGGCGCGGAACATCACGGTGCTGATCGAGCCGATCAACCGCCGCGACCGGCCGGACTACTTCCTGACCCGGGTCGAGCACGCCGCCGACATCATCGCCAAGGCGGGCAAGGCCAATATCCGCATGCAGTTCGACTTTTATCACGCGCAGATCGTCGGCGGCGACCTGATCCACCGCTTCCAGATCCACCTGCCGGTCATCGGCCATCTGCAATGCGCCGGCGTGCCGACGCGCCACGAGCCGGACGAGGGCGAGGTCAATTACCCGGCGGTTTTTGCCGCGGTCGACGCCTCCGCCTATCAGGGTTGGATAGGCGCCGAATATCGCCCGCGCGGTCGCACCGAGGACGGGCTATCCTGGGGGGCGCCCTATGGCCTGCACCCGGCCATGGGTTAACCAACAAAGGCTTTGAAAAGGCTTGCCTTTCGCCTTTTCGGGCCGCTCAGGACCTGCTAATATTAATCTATGTTTGGACGCAGCAAGCCCGAAACCCCGGAAGCGCCGAACGCGCTGCAGACCGCCGTGCGCGAGGCGCGCATCGAGGCGGCCGAGCGCTCGGCCGTCGTCGTCGACCTGCGCGACGCCGAGGCCGCGCGTCTCGAACTGCTCAACGACGCGCTCGATCCGCTGTTCAAGGACATCCCCACCGGCGTCGAACTGTTCGACCGCGGCATCTCGCGCGGTGACGTGCCGCGCCTGTGGGTCGATGTCGTCGCGCATGTCGAGATGGGCCGCGACAAGCGGCAATACCGTTTCGTGCAGGACACGCGCTACGGCCGCGCGGTGCTCGCCGAAAGCTACGACGTGCCGGAGATGACGCAGGCGATCACGCGCTATGTCGCGCGCCGTCTGGTCGAGCGCGAGCGCGCACTGACCGACGATGCGGGGCGCGACGTGGCGCAAGGCGTGCTGCGCGGCGCGCGTCGTGGCCGCCGCTGGCACGCGATCCGCGCGTTCATCCTCGGGCTTATCGTCGGTGTTGGCGCGCTGTTCGTGTTGGCGCTGCTGAACATGCCGCGCCCCTAAGCGTCGGCGTCCAACATCATCCGCTTCTCTTCGACGATCGCGCCGTCCGGCGTCATGCCGCGCGAGATCATCTCGACGCGCCAGGCGCCGCGCGCGCCGTCGATGCGGTAGAGATGATAGGCGGCCGCGTCCTTGGTCGTGCCCGGCTTGGCCGAGGCCGAGGGCACGCCGACGGCGGGAATGCGCGTGCCGGCAGGTCCCTGCAGCCAGTTGAGCATGTGCCGGTGGTCATGGCCGTGCAGCACCAGATCGGCGCCATGCGCTTTCAGAACCTTCAACAGCACCGGCGCATCCAGGAGCTGCTTGTGCCGCGCAGCTTTCGTTATCGGCGGATGATGGATCATCACCACGCGGAACACGTTCTCGTCCTTGAGCGTGTTGAGCACCGCCGCCAATCCGGCAAGCTGCTTGGTGCCGACCCAGCCGGTGGCGAGGAACGGCGCCGTTGGCACGCCCGAGTTCACGCCGATCAGCGCCAGCGGCCCGCGCTTGCGCACATAAGGGAAGCCGTTGGTGCCTGCGTCGTCGGTCATGTAGGCGCCCCACTGGCGCGCGGTGAAGACGGCGGATTCGGCGACATAGATGTCGTGATTACCCGGCACGAAGCTGACGTCGCGCAGGCTGCCGAGATGCTCCAGCCAGTCACGCCCGCGCGGATATTCGGCGGCGATGCCGATATTGGCGATGTCGCCGGTGATCACGACGTGGTCGGGTGCCTGGCGCCTGAGATCGTCGACGAGCGCGTCGAGCACGCCGCGATCGTGGATGAGGTGCCGTTTGCGCTGCCAGTTGATGTAGCCGGTGATGCGCTTGCCGAGGAGCTCACGCCAGGTGGGCGCGGGCAACGGTGCGAGATGTGGATCGGAGAGATGGGCGAGGGTGAACATGAGAACTATGTAGCGGGTCGACTTCCTTCCGTCACCCTTCGAGGCTCGCGCGCAGATTGCGCGCTCGCGCCTCAGGATGACGGGTCTGGTATCACGAGCTCCCGATCAATATCCCCGCGATGAACACCAGGGCGCCGCCGACCACCACCTGGAACGCCGCCTGCAGGAACGGCGAGTCCATGTATTTCATCCGGATCCAGGAGATCACCGCGAGCTCGACCACCACCACGACGATGGACACGATCGTCGCGATCCAGAAGTCCGGGATCAGATAAGGCAGCGTATGGCCGAGCCCGCCGATGGTCGTCATCACGCCAGAGACGGTGCCGCGCAGCCAGGGCGTGCCGCGACCGGTGAGCGAGCCGTCGTCGGACAACGCTTCGGCAAAGCCCATCGAGATGCCGGCGCCGACGGAGGCCGCCATGCCAACCAGAAACGTTTCCCAGGTGGCATGCGTGGCAAACGCCGCCGCGAACAAGGGCGCCAAGGTCGACACCGAGCCGTCCATCAGGCCGACGAGACCCGGCTGCACATATTGCAGCAGGAACATGCGCCGCGCCGTCTCGTCTTCCTTCTCGCGCGCGCCGGTGGTGAGGATCGACTCGCTGAGCTTGTGCGCCAAGGTTTCGTGCCCGGCCTCTGCCTCGGCCAATTCGATCAGCAATTGGCGCACCGAGGCGTCGCGCGCGGTCTCGGCGGCGCGGCGATAGAAGCGCTCGGTCTCGAACTCCATGTTCTCGGCGAATTTGCGCACGTCCTCGAGCCCGAGCGGGCGCATCAGCCACAGAGCGGATTTGTGCTGGACGAAGCCCTTCACGTCCTGGCGCCGGATCAGCGGCAAATATTCGCCGAACTTCTCGCGATAGAGGTTGAAGAGCCGCGTGCGGTGGACGACCTCCTCGTCGGCCATTTCGTCGAACACTTTGGCGGAGGAGGGGAACTGCTCGCGCAGGCCTTCGGCGAAGCCGCGATAGATACGGCTGTCCTCTTCCTCATTGGTGATGGCGAGCGCCAGCACTTCCTGTTCGGTGAGGTCGGAGAAGCGTTTCACGGGGTAGCCTTTCGGATCGGACGCAGCGGGCGGTAAGCTGGTAAGAGTAGCTTGATTTTATATATTAGAAGATTTCTAAACTAGAAAGTCTCCATGACGCTAGTTTCACAGCCGGTTCGGGGGCCTTATGGCATGCGATGGACGACTCGTCCGCCCCGTAGAGGCAGGAGGCAACGGATTGACTGATTGGCGTTGCAGGATCGAGCCTTATGTCCGGCCCTTGCTCCATCTGTATTGGCGTTTTGCGCGCGGCGCGACATTGGGCGCGCGCGGCCTGGTGATCGACGGCCAGGACCGTGTCTTCCTGATCAAGCACTCCTACGTGGCCGGCTGGCACCTGCCGGGCGGCGGGGTGGAGACCGGCGAAACGATTCTCTCGGCGTTGGCGCGCGAACTGGAGGAGGAGGGCAATATCGTCCTCACCAGCCCGCCGGAGCTGCACGGCGTCTTCTTCAACAAGCGGGTTTCGCGCCGCGATCATGTCGCGCTCTACATCGTGCGCGGCTTCCGCCAGGACGCGGCGCCGACGCCGAACCATGAGATCGTCGAGCATGGCTTCTTCGCGCTCGATGCGCTGCCGCCTGACACCAGTCGCGCCACGCGCGCCCGCTTGGCCGAGGTGTTCTCCGGCGCGCCGGTCAGCGAGCTGTGGTGAGCGCCGGAGCGGCGTTATCTTCCGTTCGTCCCCGCGGAAGCGGGGACCCAGCTCCGCCGTGCGAGTGACTTATGGCTCTGGATTCCCGCCACCACGCGAGACGATGCCCATGCCGGTCAAGGATTGGCTCCCCGCCGCGGCGCGCGCTGTGGCCGTCGACCGCAAGCTGACGGCGGGTGAAGCGCTGTTCCGGCTGGGCGACAAGACCGCGGGCCTGTGCGAGATCATCGAAGGCCGCGTGCGGCTGGCGCGTGTCGATCGCGCGGGGCGCGAAATCATCCTGCATATTGCAGGCCCGGGCGAGACCCTTGCCGAGGCCGCGTGGTTTTCGCCGGCCGATCATTGCGACGCCATCGCCAGCACCGATGCGGGGGTGCGCGTCTATCCGACGCCG
>JANLJK010000227.1 GCA_029255525.1 Pseudolabrys sp. | reverse complement strand
AACCTCGAAGCGGTGCGCGCGAAATATCCCGGCTACAAGATCTCGGTGACCGGCCTCTCCGCCATCGCCGCGCGCAACAGCGCCATCATGATCGACCGACTGAGCCAGGGGCTCACCATCGAGATCGTGTTCGTGGCGGCCTTCATCGGCCTCGCCTTCCGCTCGCCGATCGTGATGCTGGTCAGCATCCTGCCGGGCATTTTCCCGATCGTCGCCGCCGGCGCGCTGTTATGGGCTCTGGGGTTGGGCCTGCAATTCGCCAGCGTCATCGCGCTGACGGTGTCGTTCGGCTTAGGCCTGAGCGCCACCATCCACTTCCTCAACCGGCTGCAGATCGAGGACGCCATCGAGGAAGACCCCGGCGTCGGGGTCGAGCGGGCGACCATTCTGGTTGGCCCGCCGCTGATCCTCACCTCGGCCGTCTTGGCCTGCGGGCTGGCGATGACGGTGTTCTCCAGCCTGCCGTCGCTGCGGCTGTTCGGCTGGCTGTCGGCCTTCGCGATGCTGGCGGCCCTGTTCGCCGACCTCTTCATCCTGAGGCCGGTCGCCATGTATCTCAGCCGGCTGGCACGCCGCGTCTCGCACCGGACCCTGGCGGGCCGCCGCGCGCGCTAGCGATCCGCCATCAGGCGCGGCTGAGCGTCATCGTCGCGCCCTTGATCTTGGAGTCGGACTGCTGCGAATGGATGGTGACCGACTGCCTGTCGCCATTGGTCACCAGCGTCAGCGTCGCCGTGAAGACCGCGCTATTGGCCAAGACCTGAATGCGATTGCCTTCCGCCTTGCCGGAGATCTGACCGGCGATGTTCATCGTGGCTTCGCTCCATGAGCCGTCGATCTTGCCGGCGTCGTAATTGGCGCTGCTGCGCAGTTCGAAATTATAGCTCTGGCTGGCGCAGCGGATGCTGAGCTGCAGATTGCGGCCTTCCGACAGCACGTCGTAAGCGGCCTTGCAGCGCAGCGGCTCCTTGTTGCCGTCGATCAACTCGACGGTGCCCTTACCGGCCCATTGGCCCGACAGCCGTTCGAAGGGCGTGTTGGCCGCCAGCACGGCGGCGGGGAGCGAAAGCGTGAGTGCGAGAGCGAACAGTGAGCGTTTCATCTGAAGTCCCTCAGGTGTTGTGCAGCCGAAGCAACGAGCGCAGCCAACCGTGAGGCGACGGAATGGCCCGCATCGTCTGAACGCTTTCAGTTTCAGGCGCGTGCCCGAAGCAGCCACGCGATCTGATTATACCCCAAATGATAGGATTCCAGGTCCACCAGACCTTGGCCGCTTCGCGGCTCATCAGCCCGGCGACGACCTCCGGCACCGGGCCGAAGGCTTCCGGCATGACATTGGAAATCTCTGCGTCGCGCAAGATATTCCAGCGCGAGCTGCCGCCCATTTTGGGCGACCGGATGGCATAGACGACCCGGCTGATACGGGTCTCCCTGATCGGAAACGAGCACATCGGGCACGGCTCGATGTTCGAATAAAGCGTGCACCCGGAAAGCCTTTTGCGGCCCAGCACCTTCTGCGCCTGGGAGATTGCCACCAACTCGGCATGCCGCGTCACATCGCCGTCCTGCCGTACCATGTTAGTGGTTTCGGCGATGACCCGGTCGCCGTCGCAAATGACGCAGGCGAAGGGCATTTCGCGGCGTTTGGGCGCAGTCGCCGAGAGGCTGATGCATCGCTGCATCATGCTCAGGTCGAGATCTGATTGATTCATGCGCGCGGTTACTGCACTCACCGGCCGGGGCTCAGGCATTGAAAATGCCGGGTGCGGCCGAAGGTTCCCCTGAAAGCACCGGCCGGCGGGCTGCCTGCCAGAAAGATCATAAGCTGTCCTGTCGCTCTTTGGTCGATTTCGACGTTTACTAGGTTCAAAGCAGAATCAGACTGGACCAGGGATCGAGCATGAAATTTCCCCGTGGCGACTATCTCGCATTGGCAGGCGTGCTCATTATGACGGCAGGCGCGTCAGCGGCGCCGCCCGTGCCTGACCCGACCGGCGAATGGATGGTTGAAAAGGGCTACGCCACCATTCGGATTGTCGACTGTGCCGGAAAATTCTGGGGCATCGTGGCGTCGGAAAAAACGCCGGGCGGCATCGACAGCCAAAATCCCGACCCCAAACTCCGCACGCGCCCGACCTTGGGCATGCCCGTGCTCGTCGGCATGGCGCCATCGAAGCCGAACGAATGGAGCGGCAATATCTACAATTCTCAGGACGGCCGCACCTACGAGGCCAGCATCAGCCTAACCAGTCCCGACGTGTTGAAGGTACAGGGGTGTGTGTTGGGCTTCCTCTGCGGCGGCGAGAACTGGACGCGCGTCCTGGCCGAGAAGCCCGGCGCGACGACCCCAGCGCAGAAGCCCGCAGCATCGACCACCCCTGCGCCCCGGCCAACGACCGGTGTCAAGCCGGCGCAAGCGCCGGCACAAACGGCAAAGCCGCCGGTGGCCGGCCAGACCGCGCCCGCCGGCGCCCAGGCGCAGGCAGCCCTCTCGCCGCAGACCGCGTCGTCCGAGGAGATCTGCTCAGCACTTGTCGGTGTCCCGGGGGGCGCCCATGAGCGCCGGCTGAAATAGAACGGCCGCCGCCAACGTACACACCAGCGACAGCGCCAGCAGCTTGCCCATGCTCGACGTGCCGGGATGCTGCGACAGCCACAGGCTGCCGAAGGCCGTGGCCGTCGTCAGTGCGCTCCAGATCACGGCGCGGGTCAGCGGCGACTGCAGCAGGTTCGCCTGCCCGGCCCGCCAGGCGGTGATGTAATAAATCTTGAAGGCGACGCCGACGCCGAGCAGCAGCGGCAGCGAGATGATGTTCGCGAAGTTGAGCGGCATGCCGATCAGCACGCAGATCTCCAGCGTCACCACGCCCGCCAGCACCAACGGCACCAACGTCAGCAGCATATCGGTGAAGCGCTTGAGCACGATCCAGAGCAGGATCGCGATCGAGATCAGCGCGTAGAGACCGGCATGGACGAAGGCCGAGACCACCGTCCGGCCCGCTTCGAGAATCGACACCGGCCCACCGACCGCCTGCGGATAAACCGCCAGCACGGCGATGGCGAACTGGCGCAGCACCTCGGTGTTGTTGGCGTCGCCGTTCGGGAAAACCTCGACGCGCGATTTGCCGTCGGCGCTGATCCACTGCCGCTGAATACCCTGCGGCAGGTTGGCACGCGACACCTCGGCGGCCGACAGGAAGCCGTGCAACATGCCAAGACCGACCTGCAGCGGCACAACGAAGGCCTCCTGGGCCTTGTCGCGCACGGTCTTATCCGCCTTGGCAAGACGGGAAAGATTATCGGCCAGACGTTTAGCCGCGTCGGCGCCAGGGCCTTTGGCCTTGGCGGCGGCGGCGTTGAGCTGGTCGGCGCTGGCGTTGAGCGCCGCGACATTCTCGGCATCGGTCGGCCCGCCGCGCGCGGTCTGCTCGCGCAGCAGGAAGCCGATCTGCTCGTCCATGTCCTTGATGGCTTCGAGCTTCTTCTTCTGATCCTGCGGCACGAAGCTGTCGAGCGTCATCACCCGCGCGACCTCTGGCAGCTTGCGGACGCGCTCGGCGACTTCAGGCGCCTGGCTGATCGACGGAATGACGATGTTGATGGACTGGAAACCGATGGTCGGGTCCTTCTGCACATCGAGCAGGGTCGAGACGGACTCCACATCCGGGCTGCGCAGGTGGACCGGGTCGAAGTCGAACGTCAGGAAGTACAGCAGCGGCGCCCCGACCACCGCCACGCCGATCGTGCCGGCCACCACCGCGATGCGATGGCGGCTGAGGAATTCGTCGACCGGCGCCAGCGCGCGGTAGCCCACCTCCTCCGGCTCGCCCGGCGGATTGAGCACGGTCAGCAAGGCCGGCAGGATGGTGATGCTGGTGAGATAAGCGATCAGCATGCCGGCGCCGGCGATCTCGCCCAACTCCGAGACGCCGCGATAGGCGGTCGGCAGAAACGACAAGAAACCGCAGGCCACCGCGACCGCCGCCAAAGTCAACGGCACCGCGATCTCGCGCGCCGTATTGCTCAATGCGTCGGGCAGACCCGGCACGTCGTGCCGCTCGGCACGGTACTTGACCGAGAACTGGATGCCGAAGTCGACACCCAGGCCGACGAACAGCACCGCGAAGGCGACCGAGATCATGTTCAGCGCGCCGACCATCATCAGGCCGAGCGCCGCGGTGATCGCCAAGCCGATGACGAGGTTGATGAATACGGCGAGGATGATGCGGCCGGATTTCAACGCCAGCCACAGAATCACCAGCACCACCACGACGGTGCCGATGCCGTTGACCAGCGCGCCCTCCTTCACCGAGGCGAACTCATCGTCGCCCATCGGGATTGAGCCGGTCAGCCGCACACGGGCTTGATACTTGCCGGCCAGATCGAGATCGGTGGCGGCCTTGCGGATGGCGTCGCTGGAGGCACGGCCCGGCTCCAAGGCCGAAAGTCAGCGCTTTCGCATAGCCTGGAGTCCGGCAAATTGCCAGAGGTCGTGGAAGA
>JANLJK010000226.1 GCA_029255525.1 Pseudolabrys sp. | reverse complement strand
CGGCATTTCGAGATGGCGGATGCCGTAGTCCGACAGCGCATCGATCACCGCATTGGCGACCGAGGGCAGGCCGCCGGAGGTGCCGGCTTCGCCGCAGCCTTTGGCGCCGATCGGATTGCTCTTGGTCGGCACCGGGTGATGCGCGACCTCGATCATCGGCGCATCGTGCGCGCGCGGCATGGCGTAGTCCATGAACGAGCCGGTCACGAGCTGACCGTCATTGTCGTAGACCGCTTTCTCCAGCAGCACCTGGCCTAAGCCCTGCATCACGCCGCCCTGGATCTGGCCTTCGACCAACATCGGATTGATGACGGTGCCGAGATCGTTGACGGCCGAATACTTTACGACCTGGGTGTGACCGGTGTCGGGATCGATCTCGACCTCGGCGATGTGGCAGCCGTTCGGGAAGGCCGATGGCACCGGCTTTTCCAGCATGTGGTCGACGTCGAGCGAGGCGGGCGCGCCCTCCGGCAATTTCATGCCGCCGCGCAATTTCGTCGCAAGCTCCAGGATGCCGATCGAGCGGTCGGTGCCGGCGATGGTGAAGCGGCCTTCCTTGAACTCGATGTCGCCGGCGGAGGCCTCCAACGCGTAGGACGCGATCTCTTTGCCGCGCTCGATCACCAGCTTGGCGGATTCCATCAGCACGGCGCTGGCGAACATGATCGAGCGCGAGCCGCCGCTGCCGCCGCCGAAAGTCACTTGGTCGCTGTCGCCTTCGACGACGCGGATGCGCTCGAAGGGAATACCCAGTTCGTCGCTGAGCACCTGCGCATAGGCCGTGCCGTGGCCCTGGCCGTAATCGAGCGTGCCGGTGACGATGGTGACGGTGCCGTCGGCTTCGAAGTGGATGTTGCCGAGCTCCTTGCCGCCGCCGGCGGTGACCTCGAGATAGCAGCCGACGCCGAGCCCGCGCAGCTTGCCGTTCTTCTTGCTCTCGCGCTTGCGCTTGGCGAAGCCTTTGACGTCGGCCATCTCCAGCGCCTGCTTGAGCACGGCGGGAAAGTCGCCTGAGTCATAGGTCATGTCGGAAGCGGCCTTGAAGGGCAGGTCGCGCGGCTTGATCATGTTGCGCTTGCGCAATTCGATGCGATCGATGCCGAGCTCGTGCGCCGCGATGTCGAGCGCGCGCTCCATGTAGTAGTTGCCCTCGGGGCGGCCGGCGCCGCGATAGGCCGAGACGAAGGTGGTGTTGGTGAACACGCATTTGCTCGACACTTCGAGGACCGGCGTGCGGTAGACGCCGACGATGTTCTTGACGACGTTGACGGTCGGCAGCAGCGGGCCGTACTGGCTGAGATAGCCGCCCATGTCGCCGAAGACTTGCGCGCGCACAGCGAGGATCTGCGCGTTCTCGTCGAAGGCGACTTCGACGGTTGTGTCCTGCGCGCGGCCGTGATGATCGGAAACGAAGGAGCCGGAGCGCTCGTCGGTCCATTTCACCGGACGGCCGAGCAGGCGCGCGGCGTGCAGCAGGCAGACATATTCCGGATAAGGCTGCGCCTTCATGCCGAAGGAGCCGCCGACCTGGCCGGTGAGGATGCGTAGCTTGTCGCCGGTGATGCCGAGGATGTCCATCAGCACGGTCTTGTGACCGTGGACGCCCTGGCTGGAGGCATGCAGCGTCCACTTGTCGGACGCCTTGTCGAATTCGCCGACGGCCGCGCGCGGCTCCATCGGCGCGATGATCATGCGCTGGTTCGACGTCTTGAGCGTGGTGACGTGCTTGGCTTTGGCAAAGGCCTCGTCGACCTTGGTGGTGTCGCCGAAGTGATAGTCGAGCGCCACGTTGTTCGGCACCTCGTCGAACACGAGCGGCGCGCCGGGCTTGACCGCGTCTTCCGGCGTCAGCACCACCGGCAAGGGCTCGACGTCGAGCGCGATCGCTTCGGCCGCGTCCTTGGCCTGGGCCACGGTTTCCGCGATCACGCAGGCGACCGGATCGCCGACGAAGCGCACTTTGTCGCCGGCCAGAGTCGGGCGGGGGGTGTATTTGATCGGCGAGCCGTCGCGGTTCTTCAACGGCATGGTGCATTTGAACGGGCCGTAGGCCTTCAGGTCCTCGGCGGTGAGCACCGCGAGCACACCCGGCATGGCCTTGGCCGTTGCGACGTCGATCGAGCGGATGATCCCGTGCGCGTCGCGCGAGCGGACGATGGCGGCATAGGCCTGCCCCGGCAGGTTGACGTCGTCGGCGTAGCGGCCTTCCCCCTTGATCAGCTTGGGGTCTTCGGTGCGGCGCACCGGCTGGCCGACACCGAATTTGGTCAGCGCGAGCGCGGCTTGCGAGGTACGGTCATCCATGCCGGGGAACTTTCAGGTCGTTTTACGGTGAGCCCTTGAAATAAGGCAGGCGGTGGGCCGGCACAACAAGGGCTGGCGGGACAGAGGGTTGCGTCAGTCACTGACGCTGTTACAATTTTTCATGACAAATGAACAATGCCGCAACTGTGGGGCGCCCGGGGCGCCGCCGTCGCGGCGGAAGGGTTTGATGCGATGAGCCACGAGGCCGGGGACGGCCCGGGCCTCGACCCTGCCATCGATCCGGTGCCGCTGGCGCGGTCCCGGTGGGGTCGGCGCTCGCCTGGAGGAGAGGATACCGGCTTCGGCGGCGATCGGGGCGGGCCGACCTATGCCGCGCTCGATCTCGGCACCAATAACTGCCGTTTGCTGGTGGCGCGCCCGGCGGGCGACGGTTTCCGCGTCGTCGACGCGTTTTCGCGCATCGTGCGGTTGGGCGAGGGCGTGTCGCTCACCGGTCGCCTGAGCGAGCAGGCCATGGAGCGCGCGTTCGGCGCGCTCGCCATCTGCCGGTCCAAGATGAAAAATCGCGGCGTCACCCGGGCGCGGCTGATCGCGACCGAAGCCTGCCGCGCGGCCGAGAATGGCGCCGAATTCTGCGCGCGCGTGACCGAGGAACTGGGGCTGCCGATCGAGGTGATCGACCGCGAGACAGAAGCGTGCCTCGCCGCCACCGGCTGCACGCCGCTGATCGATCCGCAGGCCGACGGCGTGGTGCTGTTCGACATCGGCGGCGGCTCGTCCGAACTGGTGCGGCTCAATCAGTCGCACAAGGCGCGGCGCGGCCCGCCGCTGCCGCAGATCCGCGGTTGGATCTCGTTGCCGATCGGCGTCGTCACATTGGCGGAACGCCATGGCGGCATCAACGTCACGCGCGAGAGCTACGAGCGCATGGTCGGCGAGATCTCGGAAATGGTCGCGCCCTTCGTCGCTGAGCACGGCACCGAGGGCCTGCGCGGCCTCCATATGCTCGGCACGTCGGGCACGGTGACGACGATCGCCGGCGTGCATCTCGACCTGAAGCGCTACGATCGCAACCGTGTCGACGGCTGCTGGATGAGCTCGCAGGAGATCAATGTGGTGGTCGACCGGCTCCTGGCGATGAGCTACGACGAGCGCGTCGCGTCACCCTGTATCGGCGCCGAACGCGCCGATCTTGTGCTCGCCGGCTGTGCGATCCTGGAAGCGATCCGCCGCGCCTTTCCGTGCCAGCGCCTGCGCGTCGCGGATCGGGGCCTGCGCGAGGGCATGTTGGTGCAGATGATGCGCGAAGACGGCGCTTGGGGCGGCGAGAGTCAGGCCGCGCTGTCGTGACCGCCGGGCTTTCGTCATTCCGGGGCGCCGCGCAGCGGCGGACCCGGAATCCAGCTACAGATACAGAGCGTGGTTCTGGATTCCGGGTTCGCGTGCTCCGCACGCGCCCCGGAATGACCGAGGGACTGTCGGCATGACATCGAAGGACAAGAAGACCGGCAGCGGCTCGCGCGCGCTCAAAGTGCGCGTGAAAACCGGCAACAAGCGCTCGCTATCGTCGAAGCTGTGGCTGGAGCGCCAGCTCAACGATCCTTACGTCGCCCGCGCCAAGCGCGAGGGCATGCGCTCGCGCGCCGCCTTCAAGCTGATCGAGATCGACGACAAGGCGCATTTCCTCAAAAAGGGCGCGCGCGTGGTCGATCTCGGCGCGGCGCCCGGCGGCTGGAGCCAGGTGGCGGCCAAGCGCGTCGGCGCGCCGACTTTGGGCAAGGTGGTGGCGATCGACATCCTCGATATGGACGCGGTGCCGGGCGTCACCTTCGCCAAGCTCGACTTCCTCGATCCGACCGTGCCCGACAAGCTCAAGGAGATGATGGGTGGCCCGGCCGACGTCGTGCTGTCCGACATGGCGGCGAACGCGACCGGTCACGCGCGCACCGATCACCTCAAGATCATGGCGCTGGTCGAGTTGGCGGCGGAGTTTGCGCATGAGGTGCTGGCGCCGGGCGGGGCGTTCCTGGCCAAGGTGATCCAAGGTGGCACGGAGTCGGCGGTGCTGGCGGCGCTCAAGCGCGACTTCACCAAAGTGCAGCACATCAAGCCACCGGCGAGCCGCGCGGATTCGGCCGAGCTTTATCTGCTGGCGACAGGCTTTCGGGGCAGCGACGCCGCTTAGAGGCTGATCCACCGAGATTGAAGCATCTCCCGCTCATTCCCGCGTAAGCGGG
>JANLJK010000225.1 GCA_029255525.1 Pseudolabrys sp. | reverse complement strand
TGCTCGGGGCGCGGTGCGCTCCGGGTTTCGCCCGCGGAGGGGCGCGCGCGGCGGCGCTCGTCGTCATAGAGCACCGGCGCATGTGGCACTTGCTTGCGCGCGGCCGGCTTACGCCAGGTCGACAGCATGTGCGCGGCGGCCTGCGGCGTCAGCGTGCCGAACAGATCGGCGAGATCGTAGACGCGGTCGATGGATTGGCCGATCGCCGGATTGAGGAACAGCAGGATGCGTTGCAGGACCGCCGCCTTCATGCCGATGGCGCGGGCGACGACCACGACCGCTTCGCCGCCTTCGTCGGTGGCGATGCGTTCCGCCAAAGCGTGGTCGAGACCCAACGCGCTCTCGAGCGTGCGCGCGAAGTCGCGCGGATCGCGTTGCAGGGCGGCGGCTTCCAGGTGGGCGACGGTCTCGTGCGCCGGCGCCAGCAGTTGAGCGCGCGGGGTGCCGACCACGTCGATGTTGGCGAGGATGAGCCGGCGCTCGCTTGAGGGCGCGGCAAAGAACAAATCCGCCAGATCGTCGGAGGGCCGCTTCGGCGCGGGCTTCGGCGCAGGCTGTGGCGGGGCTGGAGCCTCAAGCGGCGTCAAAGGGTGAGGCGCGCGTGATTCGGCGGCGGCGAGCGCATCGAGAATGGATTTCGGCGCGCCCGGGTAACCGCGCAGGCTCGCGGCGACCGCCGCGCGCGTCGAAGCATCGGCGCCGTTGATCAGTCCCTGCGCCAGCTCGACATATTGCGTCTCTTCATAGGCGGTATGGATCGGCTTCTGCACGTATAGGTCGGTAAGCACCCGTAAGAGAGTAGGGCGGATATCGACACCATCGCGGCAAGCGAGATCGAGCAGGCCGTCGAGCGGTGGGTACGCGGAAGACTTGGGCATCGGGGCAACGCTTCACGGACGAAATGGATTAGCCGCACATTAGACTGCGCGCGTTAGCGGAGCGTTAACCTTGCCGCCCCTTAATTGTCGTGAGCGCCGATCCGGCAGACCCAGTATAGGCGTAACGCCGGACGGAAAAGGGGACTGCAATGGGCGAAGTCATCCGGTTTCCCGACGAGTCGGGTTACGCCCGTGCCGGCAGATATGTCGGCGCGAGCACCGAACCTGCGACTGTCATCATCCTTCCGGTGATCCGCATCGAGCGTGATCCGGACGGTTCGAACGGGCTGGAGCCGGATACGGGCAACAATCCCGGCCGTCGTCGCCGCCGCCGCGTGGCGCGTTGAACGAACCGGTGGGGGCCATGGAATTTCCGCAGCAGACGCGCCGGAATTGGCGCTCGCGCGGTGTACGAGCGGCCACCTTCGCAGTCCTGGTACTGCTCACGGGATGCGCCAACGGCGACTTCGGCGAAGTGAAGCCGAGCCTGGTCCGCGACGACATCCACGACTGGATCGGCCCTAACGCTTTCGCGGGCCCGGCCTCTCCCTTCCAGCTCACCGACGACGAACGCGCCTTGCGCGATCTCTCTTATCCGCTGCTGGAGCAGCCCTATAACCGCCAGCGCTGGAATTCGATCGCGGGTGAATACGGGTTGATCGGTTACGGCAACGGTGCCGTATACAGCCCCGCCGATTATTCCAACCATCTCCTGTCGGGCGAGACGCGCTCGCCAACGTCGCGCTATGCCCGGCTCATCGACGACATCCGCAACGACAGCACGCGCCTGCCGCAATTCTTCGAGACCGCGGGCCGCGTGCTCGACATGGATCGCAAGCGGCGCAAGAGCCTCCCCTTCGTGGCCGTGAGCCCGGTGACGCGCGACGATGCGCTCAAGCGCATCGAGGAGAACAGGGCGGTGGTGGCGATGGTGCGCGGGCGCCTGCGTGAGCGCGTGACGTCGTATCGCTTCGCGCTCGGCAATCTCGTCATCGAGTCGCCGTCGGCGCAGGCGGTCGAAGCGGAACGCCTGCTCAACAGGCTGCAGGGGCAGATTGCGCTTTACGATAGGATGCTGCCGCCAACGTGGTATCGCGCGCCGA
The DNA here is from genome assembly GCA_029255525.1 of Pseudolabrys sp. GTDB lineage: Bacteria > Pseudomonadota > Alphaproteobacteria > Rhizobiales > Xanthobacteraceae > Pseudolabrys. Next base: position 2,568 of record JANLJK010000225.1, on the reverse strand, counting down.
GTCTGGCGGCGAACAACTGATCAGCGTGACGGCTTGACGTCGTCCGAGCGGCGGCATTGCGCGGCGGCGACCGCGCTGCGGGCCTGCGGCATCAGGCCGGGCTCCGGCGCCATGGCGCGGATCGCGATCAGACCGGTCAGCGTCGGCGACTCCACGATCAGCCGGTCGGCGGCCGTGACGTCCTCTTCTTCCGGCATCTGATTGTGCTGCTCGACCGTCATCAGGTCGAGCTCGATCACCCGCCGCCCGGCGGCGCGGTCGTTGATCGCGTAATAGGCGACGTCGTAGCGCGTGTAGAACGATACCGAGGTGTAAGCGGTGCGCACCGGCACGATGAGCTTCATCGGGCCTTGCGAGAGATCGTAGCGGCAGACGGCGGCGGCGAAGGCCGGGTCCATGAAAGGCATCGGCGCGGCGTCGGCGGTGGGCGCGGGCAGCGCGACGACGGTGTTCACCGGCGCGATCGGCTCCAGGCGGGAATAGGCGTCCTTGGTCGCGGTGCGTGGCAGGATGATCACGGTGGCGATGTGCACCGCGCCGCCCAGGAGGACGCCGCCGAGCAGGAGAAGGGCCCAGCGGATCATGGGCAGCTCCGCGTGGTGATGGCGGGCATCGGCACTTCGCGTCCCGCTTTGGTCGCGACGCCGACCGCGGTGTCATAAAGGCGGAGCACGAGCACGTAGCGTTCAACGCCGCCGGTCGGCAGCCAGTTGCCCGGCTGCGCGCGCGGCGCCGCGACGATCTCGAAATTGCCGTCGGCCTGGCGCACGATCTCCTGACTGGAGAAGCCATGACGGCCGACCGAATTGGCTGCAAGCTCGCCGTCGGGGCTGTAGAGCGTCACGGTCCAGAAGCGCGCTGCCGGCGTGATACCGGAGAGCACCACGTCGCAACGGCCGTCGAGGTGCTTGCCGGCGTCGTCCGTGTAAGCGACGAAGGAGACGCCGTCACCGAGTGCGACCGGCAATAGTCCGATCCGGGCAATGGAAGCACGAGCATAGGGATCGGCGTCGGCAGTGCCGGTTTTGGGCCAAGCCGTCCAACTGCCGATGGTCAATGAGCCGAACGCGGCGCCTCGCGTCATGGCCAGATAGGTGCCGCCAAGGCCGACCGCGGCGGCCACCAGAAGAGCAAACAGCGTTCCGAAAAGCAGCCGCACGATCGATCCGCTGGCAGAGACAAGACTTTGATTCGTCGGTGAGAGACTACGCCGGACTGGCGCGGGCGGCTAATCAGTTGTGTTCAAAGGCTCGACCCTCCAAAGCAGCGGCGAGCGCGTCGCCTTTATCTGGCGCTGCTGCCTGCTTCTTCTTCTCGGTGGAGACGGCCGAGGGGATGGGGCCGAGAGCCCGGTTAGCGTCGTCCATCAGCTTTTCGACGCGCACAAGGATATCGGCGCCGCGTTTGCTGAGTACGGCCGGGCGGACCTGCGCCGGCTGTTGATCCTTGGACTTCGCCTTATTGTCGGCAACCGTCGGCTGGCGTACTTGCGGCGCGGCGACGCCGGGCAGTTGCTTAACTTCCATGCCCTGGTGAGCGTAGTCCATGATGCCGTGCCATGTCATCGCGGGCAGGGCGCCGCCGGTCATGCGGTTGGTCGAGGTGTAGTCGTCATTGCCGAACCAGACTCCGCAGACGAAGTTGCCCGTGTAGCCCATGAACCAAGCGTCGCGATAAGCGTTGGTGGTGCCGGTCTTGCCGGCGGCGGCGATGCCGTCGAGCCGCGCGCGCCGGCCGGTGCCGTTCTCGACCACGTTGTTCATCATCTTGATCATGTCGGCCGCGACGCCGGGCGGCATCACTTGTCGCGGCTTCGGACCGTCGCGATCGAAGCGCCAAACCAGATTGCCGTCGCCGGTGCGCACTTCGAGAATGGCGTGCGGTGTCACGGCCTTGCCGAGGTTCGGGAAGGCGCCATAGGCGCCGGTGTGCTCAAGCACGTTCACGGCATCGGCGCCGATCGGCAGCGACGGCGTGTCCGGTAGCTGGCTCTTGATGCCCATGTCGTGCGCGAGCTTGACGATGCGCGAACGGCCGAGCTTGGCGTTGCCATCGCCGACGGAGATCGACAGCCGCACCGCGATGGTATTGATCGAATGCGTAAGCGCCTGAAGTAGCGTCATCGAGCCGGCGTAGCCGTTGCCGTAGTTATGCGGGCACCAGTTACCGATGCAGATCGGCGCGTCGACCACGATCGAGGTTGGCTTGAAGCCGTGCATCAGCGCGGTTGCATAGACATAAGGTTTGAACGAGGAGCCCGGCTGCCGCATGGCATCGGTGGCACGGTTGAACTGGCTGGCGCCGTAGTCGCGTCCGCCGACCATGGCCCGCACCGAGCCGTCGACTTCCATCAGCACAGCGGCCGCCTGTTTGGCGTGATATTCTTGGCCATATTGCCGTAGCGAGTTCTCGACCGCGGCATCAGCCGCCTTCTGCATGCCGGTGTCGAGCGCCGTACGCACGACGAACACACGCTCGGTCATCGACTACGGGACGGTGTCGTGGAGCTTCTTCTTCTCGTCGAAGGCCCAATGTAGCTATTAATACGGCGCGAGAGCGTCTTTGAGA
>JANLJK010000224.1 GCA_029255525.1 Pseudolabrys sp. | reverse complement strand
CCGTAGGGCGTGCCGCGGCCGGTGGTGAACACGTGCAGGTTCATGCCCGCGGCCAGGTGCAGCGTGCCGCAGAGGACGTCGCTGGCCGGTGGGGCGGCGATCCTGCGCTCGGTATCGGCGCTGACCTCCTATCACTGGGTCTATCGCGAGAGCCTGAAGCCCTGGCTGGTCGCCGACCTCCTGATCCTGCGCGACGAAATGCCCCGCTCGCTCGCCTCCTGCTACGAGGCGATCGTGCGCAATCTCGACGCCATCGCTGGCGCCTATGGCCGACAGGGCGCCTCGCAGCGCCAGGCCCGCGGCATCCGCAACCGCCTGGAAAACAGCCGCATGGACGGCATTTTCCAGCGCGGACTGCACGAATTCATCAGCGAATTCATCACCGAGAACAACCGGCTGGGCGCCGCGGTCACCGAGCAATTCCTGATATGAGGTGACGCCGGGCGCACCGCCTGTGCTAGAACGGCGGCGGACACAACCTGTCGCGGGACCTCATGCGGATTCGGATTTCCCACGCCACCACCTACCATTACGAAACGCCGCCGACCGGCGTAACGCAGATGCTGCGGCTGACGCCGCGCAATCATGACGGCCAATATGTTGCGAACTGGCGGATCGACCTGTCGCAGGATTGCCTCCTGCATCAGCACGAAGATGCGTTCGGCAATATCACGCATTCCTTCACGGCTGACGGCCCGTTCAACACCTTGAGCGTGGCGGTCGAAGGCGAAGTCGACACCCAGGATACCCACGGTATCGTCACCGGCGGCATCGAGCGCTTTCCACCGAGCCTGTTCCTGCGCGAGACCGACCTCACCGGGCCCGACGGCGCGATCATTGACTTCGCCGAGACCGCCCGCGCCAAAGGCGGCGACACATTGACCACGCTACATGCGCTGCTGAGCGCGCTCCACGCCGAGATGACCTTCGACCCCGAGCCGACCCAGACCGGCACCACGGCGGCCGAGGCCTTCAAGCTGCGGCGCGGCGTGTGCCAGGACATCACCCACATCTTCATCGCGGCGGCGCGCCATCTCGGCATTCCCGCCCGCTATGTCGGCGGCCACTTCTACCGCACCGACGGCGTGATCGCGCAGGATGCCGGCCACGCCTGGGCGGAAGCCAATGTCGAGAAGCTCGGCTGGGTCGGCTTCGATCCCACCAACGGCATCTCCACCACCGATGCCCATGTCCGCATCGCCGTCGGCCTCGATTACCTCGGCGCCGCGCCGGTGCGCGGCACCCGCTACGGCGGCAGCGGCGAAAGCCTGAAAGTGGCGGTGCAGGTCAATCAGGCCCGCCAGCAATCACAAACGCAGTCCCAGACATGACGTTGCCGGACGCGCCCCACGCTCGCTATAAGCCTGCCGGCGTGCCCTCATGAAGCGATCTGACAACATGACCTATTGCTGCGGAATTCTCGTGCGTGACGGCTTGGTGATGATCGCCGATACGCGGACCAATGCCGGCGTCGACAACATCTCGACCTTCCGCAAGCTGCACGTCTACATGGAGCCGGGCGAACGGATCATGGCGCTGGCCTCCTCCGGCAACCTGTCGCTGAGCCAGTCGGTCCGCTCGACGCTGGTCGAAGGCCTGGAGAACCCGGAAACCGGCGAGGTCGAGACGCTGATGAATGCACCGACCATGTTCAAGGCGGCCCAGCGCATCGGCAACGCCATCCGCAACGTCCAGAGCGTCGAAGGCAAGGCGCTCGCCGCCGCCGAGGTCGACCACGAGATCGCCTTTCTGTTCGGCGGCCAGATCAAAGGCGGGCCGATGCGCCTGTTCATGATCTACTCGGCCGGCAATTTCATCGAATGCACGACCGATACGCCCTATCTGCAGATCGGCGAGCATAAATACGGCAAGCCGGTGCTCGACCGCGCCATCGCCTTCGACACCGATATCAATGACGCGCTCAAGATCGGCCTGATCTCGATGGATTCGACCATGCGCTCGAATCTGGGCGTCGGCCTGCCGATCGACCTGTTGGTCGTCCGCCGCGACAAATGCGAGCCGGAGGTCAGCTACCGGATCGAGCCGGGCGAGCCCTACTTCCAGGACCTGCGCGAACGCTGGTCGGCGGCGCTGCGCGCCGCCCACATCGCCATCCCCCGCCCGCCTTATCGCACGCCGGGCTGAGTTTTCGCGGCTCGGGTCGGCCATTGGCCGAGTGCCGACGGAGTCGGGTTGTAGCGGCCGCACTCCTCGCCTTATTTCCTTTGGATACTCTTTTACCTCCGATTAACAGCGACGAGCGATTTACGCTTTCGGTACCCCACTAAGTACCGCCGAGCCGCCGATGGAAAGCCAATAGCAAGCATTCAACCTTAGCGTTCAGTTCGAAAGTCCAATGGCTTGGGACGCTTTTGGGGGACTGCATCTTGCCGGCTGTGGCTCGTGCGCGCACCACTGTGGAGCGGCAACCCACGAATTGGGACCGCGCCCGCCTGAGCGTCGTGGTGCCGATCGGCATCATCGTCGCCGTCGCCATCATCTGCATCGTCGTTGCTGTCCTCTCCTCCGCCCACCGCGCCGACGACATGGCCGTCGGTCATGAAAAGCAGCTGCTGTCCACGGCGCTGAGCAATTACGGCGAGCGCGTCCTGCGCGAGGTGGAGAGCGTCGCAACCTCGGACGGCGCCATCAGCAATCTCCGCGTCGACTTCAATCCCGCATGGGCGACGCAACGCGTCGGCCTCTGGCTCGAGACCTTCTTCAACCACGATTACATCCTGGTCTTCGACGGCGCCGACAAACCGATCTATTCGCGCCTGAGCCGCAGCGCGATGGAGCCGAACTGGCTCGACGCCGCGCGGCCGGACCTCAACGCCGTGCTCGACTTCATGCGCGGCCGCGACCAGACGCTCGACGGCGCCATCCGTCTCAATGAGATCGGCGTCGCCGCCGGCGGCGCCCACCCGCAGGCCGCCGTGATCCGCCGCCTGCTCGGCCGCCCCGCCGTCATCGCCGCCGTCGCCGTCGGCCCGACCGCCGATATTCCGCCCTCCTTCGACACCGCCGCGCCCATCCTGATGTCGGTAAAGTTTATCGACAGCGACGTGCTCGCCGGCATCGCCAGCCAGTTGCGCATGACCGACCTCCGCAAGGTCGATCCGGGCCCGGTGGCGAAGGGTGATTACGTCTACGAACTCGCCGGCCCGGACGGCGCGCAGATCGCGCGCTTCGCCTGGACGCCGAAGCAGCCGGGCGCCGAGATCGTCAACAGCGTGGTGCCGTTCATCGCCGTCGCGCTGGCCGGCTTCGCGCTGCTCGCCGCTTTCGTGCTGCGCTATATGCGGCGCACCGCGGTGGCCATCGCCGCCGGTGAAAGCCGCCTGCGGCATCTGGCCATGCACGATCCGCTCTGCGGCCTGCCCAACCGTATCTTCTTCGGCGAGCGGCTCGAAGCCGTGATCGACGAAGTACGCGCCGGCTCGGCACCGGCCGCGGTGTTCTATGTCGACCTCGATCACTTCAAGGACGTCAACGACACGCTCGGCCATCATGTCGGCGACGAGCTGATCCGCAACGTCACGCTGCGGCTGTCGCACACCTTGCGCACCGGCGACCTGGTCGCCCGCCTCGGCGGCGACGAATTCGCCGTGATCTCGAGCATCGGCGACGACACCGTGAAGATGATGTCGATGGCGCAGCGTATCATCGCGGCGATCTGCTCGCCTTACGCCATCAACGGCCAGAACATCGTCATCGGCGCCTCGATCGGCATCGCCGTCATCGACAAGAATTGCGGCAACGCCACCGACATCATGCGCTATGCCGACATGGCGCTCTATCGCGCCAAGAACGAGGGCCGCAACCGCGCCTGCATCTACGACGCGGCCATGGACGCGGCTCTGTCCAACCGCAAACTGCTCGAAGCCGACTTGCGGGAAGCAATCGAGAATGACGGGCTGCGCGTGCTCTACCAGCCGATCGTCAACAAGAGCGGCGAGGCCGTGCTCGGCGTCGAGGCGCTCTGCCGCTGGACCCACCCGACGCGCGGCGAAATCCCGCCGACCGAATTCATTGCCGTCGCCGAACACAGCGGGCTCATCATCCCGCTCGGCAATTGGGTGCTGCGCCAAGCCTGTCTCGACGGCAAGGCCTGGCCGGAGCTGACCGTCGCGGTCAACGTCTCGTCACTCCAGTTCCGCCGCAGTGATTTCGTCGACGTGGTCGAGCGCATCCTCGCCGAAACGCAATTCGATCCGGCGCGGCTCGAGCTGGAACTGACCGAAAGCGTATTGCTCGGCAATGTCGACACCGCCGAACAGGCGATGCTGCGCCTGAAGGCGCTCGGCGTGCGCATCGCGCTCGACGATTTCGGTACCGGCTATTCGAGCCTGCAGTATCTGCGGCGCTATCCCTTCGACAAGCTCAAGATCGACCGCAGCTTCGTGCAGTCGATCGAGAAGGCCGCCGACGCCGCCGCGATCGTCCACGCCGTGGTCAGCCTCGGCCGCGGCCTCGGCATGAAGGTGACCGCCGAGGGCGTCGAAACCGCCGACCAGCAGCTCTTCCTGCGTGCCGCCGGCGTGCATTTCATGCAGG
>JANLJK010000223.1 GCA_029255525.1 Pseudolabrys sp. | reverse complement strand
ATCCAGCACGTCTACGCGACCAACCTGAACGTCGGCCGCAATCCGAAGGACACCTTGCGCGTCCTCGATGCGCTGCAGACCGACGAGCTCTGCCCGTGCAACCGCGAGGTCGGCGGCGACGTGCTCAAGGTCGCCTGAAGACGTTACCCAAGCGCCGGCCGCCGAAGCGGCCGGCGCTTTTGCTTTGACCCGACGTTTTCAATCCGGATCGCGCCGATGTCGCTGGATGCTCTCAAGGACCGCCTGCCCGGCTTCGCCAAGGATGTGAAGCTGAACCTGTCGACCATGCTCGGCGACGAGACCTTGAGCGAGCAGCAGCGCTACGGCCTGTTCCTCGCCTGCGCCATCGCCAGCCGCAATCCGGACGTCCTGTGCGCCTTCGAGGCGCTGGCCCGCCAGCATCTGACGCCCGCGGCGCTCGACGCTGCCCATGCCGCCGCCTCGATCATGGCGATGAACAATGTCTATTACCGCTTCGTGCATCTCGCCTCGAACAAGAGCTACGAGGCCATGCCGGCGCGGCTGCGCATGAACGTGATCGGCAATCCGGGCGTGGACAAGGCCGATTTCGAGCTGTGGTCCCTTGCCGTGTCGGCGATCAATGGCTGCGGCAAGTGCATCGACGCGCATGACAAGGTGCTGCGCGACGCCGGCATCAGCGAGGACAAGGTGCACACGGCCGCGCGCTATGCGGCGATCATCCAGTCATTTGCCGTCGCACTGGAAGCGGCCGCGGCCTATGAGAGTCTCGCCGCGGCGGAGTAAGCGCCGCTAGACGGCGGGCACGACCTGCTGCACGAAAATCGCCAGCCCAATACCCGCCACGCCGGCGCCAAGCAGGCGAAAGCCGACAGCGTCAGGGCTCTTGCGCATAAGCATCCGCGTGACGTTGAGCGCGACAAGCGCGACCACGCTCTGGATCACCGTCAGACCGGCGAGATAGGCATAAAGCGGCGCGCGCTCGGCGCCGAAGATCGATTCGCCCAATGCATAGCCGTGCAGCAGGCCGACCAGCGCGAACACACCGAGGGCGGCCGCGGCCGGCAAGGGACGCTTGCGCAACATGAGCGCGCCAAGGCCGATCACCGAAAGCGCCACCAGTCCTTCCGCGGCCGGCAGCGAAAACCCCTGAACGTGCAGGGCGACGCCGGCGACCATGGCGACCACGAAACCGATGGCGAGCATGGCGCCGGCCCGGTGCGCGGCGGCCAGGCAGCCGACCGCCACCACCGCCGCGAAATGGTCGAGGCCGCTGACCGGATGGCCGAGGCCGGACAGGAAACCGTCGGCGAAGCTTTCGGGCATGCCGCCGCCCATGACGTGATGGGCGAAAGCGGGCCCTGCGGCCAGCAAAGCCGCGGCGAGGGTGAGGATTTTCAGCGGGGTCTTGGGCGTGCAGGTCATGCGGGCGTTTCTCCTGGCGTCGAGCTTAGCCCGGTCGCTGCGGCTTGACATCCCCTGCCCCGCCCCCGACAAACCGCAGCCGAAACTGCCCGGGGAAACCATGTCAAACGAGATGCTTGCCAAGTCCATCGCCGAAGCCTTCGACGCCCGCGACGGGGTCAGCCCGGCCACCAAGGGCCCGGTGCGCGAGGCCGTGGAAGCCGCGCTCGACCTCCTGGATTCCGGCAAGGCCCGGGTCGCCGAGCGGCAGGCCGACGGCCGGTGGCACGTCAATCAGTGGCTCAAGAAGGCCGTCCTGCTGTCCTTCCGCCTCAACGACATGACCGTGATCGGCGGCGGCCCCGGCAAGGCCGTGTGGTGGGACAAAGTGCCCTCCAAGTTCGAGGGCTGGGGTGACAATCAATTCCGCACCGCCGGCTTCCGCGCCGTCCCCGGCGCCGTGGTGCGCCGCTCGGCCTATATCGCGCCGAACGTGGTGCTGATGCCGTCCTTCGTCAATCTCGGCGCTTATGTCGACACCAGCACCATGGTCGATACCTGGGCGACCATCGGCTCCTGCGCGCAGATCGGTAAGAACTGCCACATCTCCGGCGGCGTCGGCATTGGCGGCGTGCTCGAGCCTTTGCAGGCCGGCCCGGTGATCATCGAAGACAACTGCTTCGTCGGCGCGCGCTCGGAAGTGGCCGAGGGCGTTGTGCTGCGCGAAGGGTCGGTGCTGTCGATGGGCGTGTTCCTCGGCGCTTCGACCAAGATCGTCGACCGCGACACCGGCGCCGTGACGCAGGGCGAAGTACCGCCTTATTCGGTCGTTGTGCCCGGCACTTTGCCCGGCAAGAATGGCGGCCCCGGCCTCTATTGCGCGGTGATCGTCAAGCGCGTCGACGAGCGCACGCGCTCGAAGACCAGCATCAACGAGTTGCTGCGGGACTGACCTGATCGAGACGCCGGGAGCGTTTCGTGTTCTGATTCCATGGGGGACGACATGTCAGAGCTTCCGGCCGGTACGCGACAAGAAGCGATGCAGAGAGGCGGCCTGTCGAACGACGCGCGCGCCTTGATGCTGTTCGAGGCCAACAAGAAGTCGCTGGTGGTGGCCTACTTGCTGTGGTTCTTCGTCGGCATTCTCGGCGGCCACAACTTCTATCTCAAGCGCACCGGCATCGCCGTCACCCAGCTCATCCTGTCGCTCACGGTCGTCGGGCTCATCATCACCGGCGTCTGGGTGCTGGTGGATGCCTTCCTGATCCCCGGCTGGGTCCGCAATCAGAACAACCTTCTCGCCACGCAGCTCGGAGCCTAATCCGGACCATGTCCGCCGATCCCGTCGGCGGAAGGCGGCGCGGTCCAAGACCAGAATCAATGAGTTGTTGAGGGATTGACCTCTTTGCCAAATGGGCCGATTCTGCGGACATGAGCCGCGAAATCAGCATTCAAGCGCGCTGGGATAGCGAAGCCGGTGTATGGATCGCCACCAGCGCCGACGTGCCCGGCTTGGTGGTTGAGGCCGCCACCTGGGCCTCGATGATCGACGAAGTTCGCCTTGTTCTGCCTGATCTAATGGAAGTCTCCGGCCGGAGCGGCGAAGCGCTTTCGCTCACCTTCAAGGCAGAGGAGCATCTTGATCTCGCAGGCGCCTGATGGCTGGCTTCTACCGCGAGATCATCGCCTGCCTTCGCGCCAATGGTTTTCAGCTTCTCCGCTCGGGCAAAGGTAGCCACGAAGTCTGGTTCAATCCAACAACCAGGAAATCCGTGACTGTTCCACGCTCGACCAAGTCCCGCCACACGGCTAACGAAGTGCTCAAGCAAGCCGACCTCGAAAAGAAGTTCTGAATGTCCGCCGATCCCGTTGCCATCACCCGTGATCTCCTGCGCTGTCCGTCGGTGACGCCGGCGGAAGGCGGCGCCCTCGCCTTCCTCGAGAAGACGCTGAAAGCGGCCGGCTTCACCGTGCACCGCATGACCTTCAGCGAGCCGGGCACTGACGATATCGAGAACTTCTATGCCCGTATCGGCACGGAAGCGCCGAACCTCGTCTTTGCCGGCCACACCGACGTGGTGCCGCCGGGCGACGAGACGGCCTGGCATCATCCACCTTTCGCCGGCGCGATCGACAATGGCGAGCTCTATGGCCGCGGTGCGGTCGACATGAAGGGCGGCATCGCCTGCGCGGTCGCCGCCGTGCTCGATCATCTCGCGGCGAACGGCGGCAAGCCGAAGAGAGGTTCGATCTCGTTCCTGATCACCGGCGACGAGGAGAGCATCGCGGTCAACGGCACACCGAAGCTGTTGGCCTGGACCGCCGCGCGCGGCGAGACGTTCGATCACTGCATCCTCGGCGAACCGAGCAATCAGGACGAGATGGGCGACACCATCAAGATCGGCCGGCGCGGCTCACTCAACGGCACGCTGATCGTACACGGCAAGCAAGGCCACGTCGCCTATCCACAGCGGGCCGACAATCCGATCCGCGGCTTGGTGAAGCTGGTCGAGGCGATCCAGAGCGAGCCGCTCGACGCCGGCAATGCCAACTTCCAGCCGTCGCATCTGGAGTTCACCTCGGTCGACGTCGGCAACAAGACCGTCAATCTCATTCCCGGCGAGGCGCGCGCCCGTTTCAACATCCGCTTCAACGACTGCCATACGCAGGACTCGTTGAAGGTGCTGATCGAGGAGCGCGCCGCCAAAGCCGCCGGCGGCAAGATCAATTTCAGCTTCAAGTGGGAGCCATCGAACGCCAATGTGTTCGTGACCAAGCCCGGCCCCTTCACCGAGTTGGTGGCGAATGCGGTGGCCGAGGTCGTCGGCCGCAAGCCGGAGCTGTCGACCACCGGCGGCACCTCGGATGCGCGCTTCATCACCGATCATTGCCCGGTGGTGGAGTTCGGCCTGGTCGGGCAGACCATGCATGCGATCGACGAACGCGTGCCGATCGGCGACCTGCGCGCGCTGACGACGATCTATCGGAAGATAGTCGACCGGTATTTTGCTTAACGTCGTCCCCGCGAAAGCGGGGACCCAGTACGCCGCAGCACATCGATAGAGCACTGCGTACTGGATCCCGGGTCTCGCTTTGCTCACCCGGGATGACGGTGCGAGCGCGGCGTCTCAATTCTCCAGCTTCGCGTCGAGGGTGATCTTGGTGTTGAACAGCTTCGACACCGGACAACC
>JANLJK010000222.1 GCA_029255525.1 Pseudolabrys sp. | reverse complement strand
ACGAATACTTTCGGATTTCTACCTGAGAATTTTATCTCAGGTTGAGAGCCTCGCCCCTCATGTTTGAAGCGTTTTTCACCTTTGTCATATTTGCGTTGAGGGTCGGTCAATGTGTGACGCCGGTGTCTGAATGGAGACCTCGTAGTTTAGCGTACTGAGGAATGCGCGGCGAATGCTAATGCGGAGTTTTGCGCGGAGTGCTTCGGTCGGCGCCGACTCTACGGCTTTGTTGCGGATATGCCTTGGAGGCCTAGCTACGGCGGGCCCTATGAGGAGCGCGGAAAGGCGCTTTCCTAGTCCGCAGCTTTCGCCTTGCGGGCGGGCTTGGCGGCCTTCTTCGGCGCAGCGGCCTTAGCACGCCGCCTTTGGCGGCCATCGCGGGCGGCCGGGCAGCGTTTGCGAGGGCCCTGCCGGTATCAACTCCCAGGCGCTTCGGGCGGTCGCTCCTGGGCCGGCTGCGCCTTCGGAAAGGCGATGAAGGCCAAGAGGCAGCCGGCAAGGCCGCTCACCGCGATCGTGACGACCATCGGCTGCGCCGTGCCGTTCGCCGTCAGGCCGACGGCGAGCGAGGCCACAGTGCCGGCGGCGAACTGCAGCGCGCCCATCAGGGCCGCCGCCGTGCCGGCGATCGCCCCATAGGCTTCCATGGCCAGCACGCTGTTGAGCGGCAGCACGAAAGCCATCGCCGCGATGACGATGAACAGCAGCACCGCCAGCGTGATCGCGCCGCCGCCGCCCAGTCCTTCGATCGCGACGAGGACGAGCGCGGCGAGCGCATAGACCGACAGCGCCGTGCGCACGATGGTCTGTGCGCTGAAATGGCCCATCAAACGCGGCGCGATCTGCGCGCCGGCGGTCAGGCCGATGGCGTTGACCGCGAAGAGCAGGCTATAGGCGGTCGGGCTCAGGTGGTAGACGGAGATGAAGGCAAAAGACGAACCGCCGAGATAGGCGAAGAAGCCGGCCTGCGCGAGCACCATCGTCGCGACATAGGGCATATAGCGCCGGCTGACGAGCAGGTGCCCATAGTTCTTGAACGCATCGAGAGGGCGGCTGACGGCGCGCAACTCCTGCATGCGCGTCTCCGGCAAGGCGAACGCTACCAGGAGCGCGCAAGCCGCGCCGAACACCGCCAGCGTGATGAACAATGCCGGCCAGGGCAGGAACGCCATGATCAGCGTGCCGAGCGACGGCGCGAGAATGGGCGCGATGCTGAACACGATCATCATCAGCGCCAAAAGCCGCGCGGCGGTTTGTCCGGTATAGAGGTCGCGTACCACGGCGACGCCGATGACCATGCCGATCGAGCCGCCGAGCCCCTGCGCGAAACGCCAGGCGGAGAGCTGCGTGGCCGTGGCGGCGGTGGCGCAGCCGAGCGAGGCTATGACAAACAGCGCTAAGCCCACATAGATCATCGGCTTTCGGCCGGTGCGGTCGGAGATCGGGCCGTAGAACAGTTGGCCGATCATCAGACCGGCGAAGAACGTCATCAGGCTGAACTGCAAGGCGCCTTCAGTCGCGTGAAGGTCGCTCGCGATGCGCGGCATGCCGGGCAGGTACATGTCGATGGCGAGCGGCGCGATCGCGCCGAGGCCGCCGAGGATGGGAGCGATCACGCGGGACGCAGTCTGGTTCATTGAGAGCGGGCCTTGTCGGGCGGGGGATGTCGCATGGCCCGGCGGCTTGCGTCACATATCGGCAGCGATAGCGCGCCGCGCGCGCCACATCTACGCGCTGTTCGGCGAAACCGAACAGGGCACGCGCCAGCGTGGTATCGAGCAGATCGACCAGGCGCTTCGGACGTTTGGGCTTCGTACCAACTGATCCGTCGCGCCGAGTGGGCGATGTTTAGTCCGCGGCCTTCTTGGCCTTGGCGGCAGCCTTCTTCGGCGCGGCGGCTTTGGCCGGGGCCTTGGCGGCAGGTGCCTTGCGGCCGACCGGCCGTCGCGCGGCCGGTGCGGCGGCTTCCGCCTTGTCGGCCTTGGCCTTCGGCTCCTTGGCAGCCTTGGTGGCAGCTTTGGGCTTCGCGGCGGCTTTGCCCTTGGCTTTCTTCTTGCCGCCGCCGGCGGCGATGCGCGCGTCGATGAGCGACACCGCCTGCTCCAGCGTCACCGTGTCGGGCGTCACGTCGGAAGGCAGTGTGGCATTGACGCCATCATGTGAGACGTAGGCGCCGTAGCGGCCGTTCTTGACGACGATCGGCCCGCCTTTGTCGGGATGGTCGCCGAGCGCCTTGCCTGGATCGGCGCCGAAGCGGCGTCCCTTGCCGGGCTTGAGCTTCTTCTCGGCGATCAAGGTGATCGCGCGGTTGAGGCCGATGGTCATCACCTCGTCGCCGTCTTCGAGATTGGCGTAGGTCTTGCCGTGCTTCACGTAAGGCCCGAAGCGGCCGATGCCGGCGATGATCATCTCGCCGTCTTCCGGCGAGATGCCGACGTCGCGCGGTAGCGCGAGGAGGCCGAGCGCCTTTTCCAGATCGATGTCGTCCGGCGATACGCCCTTCGGAATGCCGGCGCGCTTGGGCTTCGGCGCGTCCTTTTCCTTGGAGGCTTCGCCGAGCTGCAGATAAGGCCCGAAGCGGCCGCCGCGCAAAGTGACTTCCAGACCCGTCTCCGGGTCTTCGCCCAGCACCTTGGTGCCGGACACGCCGCCGGCCGCGCCCGGCGTCATCTGCCGGGTGAAATTGCATTCGGGATAGTTCGAGCAGCCGATGAAGGCGCCGAAGCGGCCGAGCTTGAGCGACAGTTTGCCGTTGGCGCAGTTCGGGCAGGTGCGCGGATCGAGGCCGTCCTCGCGCGGCGGGAAGATGTGCGGCGCCAAGAGATCGTTGAGCGCGTCGAGGACATGCGTGACGCGCAATTCCTTGATGTCGTTGACCGCGCCGATGAAGTCGACCCAGAAGTCCTTCAAGACCTTCTTCCAGTCGACCTCGTTATTCGAGACGCGGTCGAGCTGCTCTTCGAGGTTGGCGGTGAAGTCGTATTCGACATAACGCTGGAAGAAGCTTTCCAGGACGCCGACGACGACACGGCCTTTGTCCTCGGGCAGCAGGCGCTTCTTGTCGATGCGCACATAACCGCGGTCCTGCAGCACCTGCAGGATGGCCGCGTAAGTGGAGGGCCGACCGATGCCGAGCTCTTCCATGCGCTTCACGAGCGCGGCTTCCGAATAGCGCGGCGGCGGCTCGGTGAAATGCTGGCTTGAGTTGATCGCCTGCTTGGCGAGCAGTTCGCTCTCGCTCATGGCGGGCAGGCGGCGCGACTCGTCGTCGTCCGAGGGCTCGTCCATGCCTTCCTGATAGAGCGTCAGGAAGCCGTCGAACTTCACCACCTGGCCGGTGGCGCGCAGGTCGATATTGCGGGCGCCCGCCTTGGCCGTGATGTCGACGGTGGTGCGCTCCAGCTCGGCCGACTGCATCTGGCTGGCGACCGCGCGATTCCAGATCAACTCGTAAAGGCGCGCCTGATCGCGGTCGACATATTTGGCGACCTCGGCGGGCAGGCGGTTGGGATCGGTCGGGCGCACGGCTTCGTGCGCTTCCTGGGCGTTCTTCGACTTGTTCTGATAAGCGCGCGGCGCATCCGGCACATAGTCCTTGCCGTACTGCTTGCCGATCATGCCGCGGATGGCGACGACCGCTTCCGGCGCGACGTCGATGCCGTCGGTACGCATATAGGTGATCAGGCCGACGGTTTCGCCGCCGAGATCGATACCCTCATACAGGCGCTGGGCGAGGCGCATCGTGTGCGCCGGCGAGAAGCCGAGCTTGCGGCTGGCTTCCTGCTGCATCGTCGAGGTGGTGAAGGGCGGCGGCGGATTGCGCCGCGCCGGCTTGGCCTCGACCGAGGCGACCTTGAAGGTCGCGTTCTCCAGGTCGCGGGTGAAGGCTTCGGCTTCCGCGCCCGAGCCGATGTCGAGGCGCTGGATCTTGCGGCCGTCGGCGCCGACCAAGCGCGCCTCGAAGACCTCGTTACGCGGGGTCGCGAGCTTGGCGACGATCGACCAGTATTCCTTGGCGACGAACTTCTCGATCTCGAGTTCGCGGTCGCAAACGAGGCGTAGCGCCACCGACTGGACGCGCCCGGCCGAGCGGGCGCCCGGGAGCTTGCGCCACAGCACGGGGGAGAGCGTGAAGCCGACGAGATAATCGAGCGCGCGGCGGGCGAGGTAAGCGTCGACCAGCGCGGTGTCGATCTTGCGCGGGTTCTTCATCGCCTCAAGGATCGACTGCTTGGTGATGGCGTTGAACACCACGCGCTCGACCGGCTGCTCCTTGAGCGCCTTCTTTTCGCGCAGGACTTCGAGCACGTGCCAGGAGATGGCTTCGCCTTCGCGGTCAGGGTCGGTCGCCAAAATGAGCTTGTCGGCGCCCTTGAGGGCCCGGGCGATGTCGTTGATTCGCTGGTTCGACTTGGCGTCGACCTCCCAGAGCATGCGGAAGTCGTGCTCCGGGTCGACCGAGCCGTCCTTGGCCGGCAGGTCGCGAACATGACCAAAAGACGCCAGGACCTCGTAGCCGGGCCCTAGATACTTATTGATCGTCTTCGCCTTGGACGGCGACTCGACAACGACGATATTCATGAAAATCCAATGGTTTAGACCAAGCCTTCATG
>JANLJK010000221.1 GCA_029255525.1 Pseudolabrys sp. | reverse complement strand
AGCTTGCCAGCTTCGATCTTGGACAGATCGAGCAGGTCGTTGAGCAGCGAGATGAGATGGCCGCCGGAGGAATGGATGTCCTTGAGATACTGCTTGTAGCGGTCGTTGCCGATGGCGCCGAAGCGCTCGTCCATCATCACCTCGGAGAAGCCGATGATGGCGTTGAGCGGTGTGCGGATCTCGTGGCTGATCTTGGCGAGGAACTCGGATTTCGCCGTGGAAGCGCGCTCGGCTTCCTGCCGCGCGTTGATAAGCTCTTCCTCGGTGCGCTTCCAGGCCGTGACGTCGCGGATCACCGCGCAGAGCTTCTCGCTGTCCTCGATGCGCCCCATCGTGATGTAGAGCGGCACCAGGCCGCCTTGCTTGACGCGGCCGATGGCCTCCCGGCCGGGATCGAGCATGCGGGCGCCGTTCTCGCGTGCCAGCCGGTCGAGATGATCGAGCACGCCACGGCGGCTTTCCGGCGCGAACAGGTCGCCGAAGGCGAGCGCGGTGAATTCGGTCGCGTCGTAGCCGAACAGCGCCTCGGCGCTGCGGTTGGCGGAGAGCACGCGGCCGGCGCGATCCAGCACCACGACGCCGTCGGTTGCGGTGTCGAGGATGGATTTGAGCTGATGGTTTTCTTCTTCGAGCCGGCGCAAGGCGGCTTCCGCCACCTTGCCGCGCTCGTCGGACGCCATCGGCTGCGTGTTGATCATCAGCACCAGCGCGTTCTCGCCGTTCCACGGCACGGTGAAAAGGCGGCCCTCGACCGGCTTCTGCTTGCCGTTGATGGTGGTGATGGAAAGGGTCTTGCCGCCGTTCTTGGTGTCGGGCGCGGTCGGTGCGTCCTTCGTCTCGATGAACAGGCTGTCGAGGCCGCCGGCTTCGGTGAGCGCATCGAGAGTGCCGTAGCCGGTCCAATCGAGGAAGGCGCGGTTGGCGTAGATGAGATTGTTGAGCCGGTAGACCAGGATGCCGATCGGCAGCCGATCGAGGATCGGGCGGCCGTCTTGGGCGTCGCGCCGGCCATTGCCGTTACCATTGCCGTTGCGGATCTGGCGTGACGGTTCGGGCGCAGGCGGTTCGACGACGGGCGCAGGCGCTGGTTCGGCGTCCTTGTTGTTCTTTTCGGCGGCTTTCCGCAGGCGTTCACCGAGCTCGCGCGCGAGCTCCTGGAAAGCGCTGTGCTCGTTTGGGCTCAGCGACGGCGCCTGTATGGCCGGCGGCGGTGGTGGCTCGACCGCGGGCACGATCGGCGCGACGGACGACGGGAATGGCAGCACCTTGGCTTCCGGCGCGGGCTCCGGTGGCGCTGGCGGCTCGAGCGGTGCTGGCGTCGCGGTTGCTTTCGGCTCGGATTGCTGACGGCGCTGTTGTAAGGACTCCAGCCGCTCCACGTCGCGGCAAATGCCGAAGCCGCGGAAACCGATGAACTGGCGATCGCGATCGAACACCGGCAGGCCGGACATCTCGATCGGCAACTGCTCGTCGCTGCCGTCGACGGGCCACATGACGACGATGCCGCTCCAGGTGTCGCGCGTGGCTAGTGCCCGTGCGACCTGCGCCGACGGATCGAGCTTGAGTGCGTCGGCGATCTCGCCCCAAGGGCGATCGAGGACGGCGGCGGTGTTCGGCCCAATCAGTCTGACGAAATCTTCCGTGCCGAGCGTGAAGTGTGTCGCTGCGTCCATCTGCCAGACGAAGCGGAAGGGCAGACGGCGCGCGGGTTGCTCGCTCGCGGCTGGATTGGGTACGGTCGGCGGCGAGGCCATTGCCATCGGCTCTTCGCGGCGTGGCACCGGGGCCAGGCGCGGCGCACCGGTGAATATCATGAGCAATGTAATGGTCGCGCCAGCCCCGAGCTTGCGCAACGTGACGGTGCCTTCGGCGATGGCGCCATCGGCGCGGCCATTGATGGTCGCCTCGCGCGCCAATCTTTCCGCGCCGAGTGCGATGACATCGCATTTGGTGTCTATGCGTTCGCGGGCGCTCGCCGTGGCGTCGATGAGCTCGCCGTCGGCGGTGAAGAGGACGGCCGGGTCGACGAAGTCGGCCAGCACGCGATGGGCGCGCTCCGGCAGCGCCAGCTCACGGCCGGCGCGTTCGGTGGCGACGACGAGGATGGCATCGCGGTGGTCGGCGAGCGAAATACGCGAGCACAAACAGAGAAGTGTGCCGCCGAGCGCGGCACCGAAACCACGCAGCCGCTCGAGCCGCGGGGCGCCGCCGTGCGGCAGCGTGCCGGCGAGCCGCGCGATCTGCACCGCGGCGGAATGGTGGGGGTCGAGCACGATAACGCCGGCGGCGGCTGGCGAGGGGGCATCGAAGATGGCGGCGGCGACCGGATTCGCCCACAAAATCTGCGGCGCTTCCGCGCTCCACAGCCAAACCGGTGCCGGGCTCAGGGCCTGTGCCGCGAGCCTCGGATCGTTAAGCCAGTCGACCTGGAATCTGGGCTCAATCATCGCACTCGTCGCATGCACTTACGGCTAACAAAGCCTTAATACGGCTGGCCCTGCGCGGCGTCCACGTCGCGGGGGCCGTAAAACCCAGCGAACCGGCGATAACCTTAATGCTGCAGGTTCCGCGTTCTGGCGCTAAGCTGAGGCCGCCCTAGATGTGCCGGAGGCCGGACCCGCACGCTGGTGCGGGCCCACAGTGGAGGAGGACGTCATGGCTAAGGATGGAGCTTTCGACATTCCGAACGAGATGCGGGCGTTCGCGGAAAAGAGCATCGAACAGGCCCGGGCGGCATTCGATACGTTCGTGTCGGCGACCCAGCACGCGGTGAATACCGCCCAGAGCCAGGCGATAAACGCCCACACAGGGGTGCGCGAGGCTGGTGAGTTGGCGATGCGCTTCGCCGAGCAGAACATCACGACGTCGTTTCAATTCGCGCAGCGGCTTCTGCAGGCCAAGGACACGCAAGAGGTCACGAAACTGCATAGCGATTATGTGAGCAGCCAGATGGCCACCTTGGCCGAGCAGGCCAAGGAGTTGAGCAAAAAAGCGTCCCAATTGACCGGGCAAGGGACGCAAAGCTGAGCCGACAGGCCCGGAAACTTTCGGTTTCGTCTCGGTTTCTTTCCGATTTCGTCCGTCAGGCTGGCCGCGCGCCGGTGCGCTGATTTTATGACACTTTTGTGCATCGCAATATGATTGTTGCATTGCACCAAATTTGTGCTATGTATTCCTAATTCTCCGCCCGACGCTTCTTTTTAAGCGCCGCATTTCGAAATCGGCGGGGTCGATTCCCACAGGCGCGGATCGTTTGCCGAGGGCGGGCGGTTCGCTGGACAGCCGGAAACGCCCTCAGAGCGAAGGATGTCTGTCATGGCCGACCCTACCGCTGCCACCGCCCCGAAATCGAAAAAGCCCGTCGCTTCGATCGCCGCTCCCGGCTTCGAAACCCCGAAGTTCGAGATGCCGAAGTTTGAAATGCCCAAATTCGAGATGCCGAGCATGGAAATGCCGGCCGCCATGCGCGAATTCGCCGAAAAGGGCATCGCGCAGGCCAAGGAAAACTACGAGAAGGTGAAGAGCGCGGCCGAGCAGGCTACGGAAGTGCTCGAGGATACCTACTCGACCGCTTCCAAGGGCTGCACCGATTACGGCCTCAAGCTGATCGAGAACGCTCGCACCAACAGCAACGCCGCCTTCGATCTCTATGGCGAACTGCTGACGGCGAAGTCGGTCGCCGAGGTCGTGGAAAAGACGACCGCTTACATGCGCGCCCAGTTCGACACCTTCACGGCCCAGGCCAAGGAACTTGCCGAGCACGCGCAGAAGGTGGCCGCCGACACCGCCGAGCCGGTGAAGGAGAGCTTCAGCTCCTTCGGCAAGGTGTCCTGACCCGCTTCCTCGGGAAGGCCGATATTGAAAGCCCGGGTCTCGACCCGGGCTTTTTGCTGCGCCGGCCCCCAAGAGGGCGCCGAAAAATCGCAACTTGCCAAATGGGAAGGCGGCACTTAGTTTCCCGGCTCGCCCAGCCCCGGCTGGGAAAATACGCAGGTGTAGCTCAGTTGGTTAGAGCGCTGGTCTGTGGAACCAGAGGTCGGTGGTTCGAGTCCACCCACCTGTACCATCCGTTTCGCGCCCGATGTGGAACGGCGTCCCCCGCCAAGATCAAGGTTCGGCCCGCATGACCCCCTTCGCGCTTCCCGAGAAGCTCGATCGCGAACTCGCCGCTGTTCTCTCTTATTGGGAGGGCCTCCGGCGCGCCGGCAACAGCATGCCGTTCTGGGACGATCTCAAGCTCGCGGCGCTGAACGGCTCCGCCGACCGCGTGCTGCTGATCGATGCCTTCGATCAGCCCGAGCGCTTCCGTTTCAATTTCTTGTCCGACGCACTGGCGAAAGCCGCCGGCGGCGACAGCAAGGGCAAATTCCTGGACGAAAGTCCGCTGCCGCATCCCTTCGAATATATGCGCGCGCAGTGCAGCGCGACGATCGAAGCCCGCGGTCCCACCTGTCACCGGCAGACTGCCGCGGGCGGCAATGCCGCTTACACGCGCATCCTGCTGCCGATGTGGGGCGACGGCCGCATCAGCATGCTCTTGGGCGCGATTAGCGGCGCTTAATTCGGCGGTCATTCCGGAACGACGCGCAGTATCGGACCCGGATTCCAACGGTACGATC
>JANLJK010000220.1 GCA_029255525.1 Pseudolabrys sp. | reverse complement strand
TCGTTGGTGATCAGCACGTCGCCCTCGCGCAGGGTCTGCGTCGGGAAGGCGTCGACGAAGTGGCGGCCCGCAGCGGCCAGCGAGTTGATGTGGCCGGGTGTCCCAGTCACCGCCTGCGCCACCATGCGGCCTTGCCGGTCGAACAAAGCGTTCGCCAAGTCGCCCGCCTCGCGCACGATCGGGCTGAAGGCGATGCGTTGCAGCGCCTTTGCCTGCTCGCTGACGATGCTGATGATGTTGCTCCAGACGATCTCGAGTTCGATGCCGTCCATGTCGCTTACTCCTTGCTCGCCATGATGCAGCCGGTCGCGTCCACTTTGGCGCGCCAGCCCGGCAGGATGATAATCGTGGTTTCGCGTTCTTCGATGATCGCCGGTCCGTCGACGGTCTGGCCCTTGGCCAGATCCTTGCGGGCGTAGACCGGCGTGTCGATGTCCTTGGCGCCGAAGCGGGCGCTGCGTTTGCCGGTCGGCTTCGCCGGCGTCGTCTGCAGCGAAACCCTGCTGTCGCGCGAAGCGACCGGACCGGTCGCAACGAGGCGCCAGCTTACGATTTCGACGTCGACGTCGGGCAGGCGCAGGCTATAGAGCTTCTCGTAGCCATCCTCGAACACCGCGCGCACCCACTTGTTGTCGTGCTTCTTGCGCGGATCGGTGTCGAACCAGGCGGTGACTTCGTTCTGCTGACCGAAATAACGCAGGTCAGCGCCGAACTGGAAGGTGATGTCGGCCGGCTTGCAGCCGGCGCTGGCGAGGCCGGCGCTGGCATCGGCTACCAGCTTGGTGACGATCTGATCAACCGCGTCCCAGTTCAAGGCCGAAAGGCGCGACAGCGCGCCCTGGCTGAGATCGAGCCGCGGCGGCGTCACCAAAGTGCCGAAGGCCGACAGCACGCTGGCCAGCGGCGGATAGATCACCATCGGGCTTTCCAGCAAATCGGCGACGTAGCAGGCATGCACCGGACCGGCGCCGCCGAAGGCGAACAGCGGCGCGCCGCGATAATCGATGCCGCGATCGACGGCATGGGCGCGGGCGGCGGCGGTCATCGACTCGCCGACCACGCGGTAGATGCCGGCGGCGACGTCGCGCACGGAGGTGCCGAGCTTTTCGCCGAGCTTGGCGAGTTGCTTCTCCGCGCCGGCCAGATCGAGCTTCATGTCGCCGCCGAGGAAGTTGTCGGCGTTGAGATAGCCCAGCACCAGATCGGCGTCGGTGACGGTGGCATTCTGGCCGCCGCGGCCATAGGCGACGGGGCCGGGCGTCGAGCCGGCGCTCTGCGGGCCGACTGTCAACAGGCCGAGATTGCTCACCGAGGCGATGCTGCCACCGCCGGCGCCGATCTCGATCATGTCGACGGAGGGGATGAGAATCGGCAGGCCGCTGCCCGACTTGAAGCGATAGCTGCGGTCGACTTCAAAGTCGCCAGCGATCAGCGGATGGCGGTCCTCGATGATGCAGGCCTTGGCGGTGGTGCCGCCCATGTCGAAGGACAGCAGACGGTCGAGCCCGAGCACTTCGGCGAAATAGGCGGCGGCGAGCGCGCCGGCGGCCGGGCCGGATTCGACCATGCGCACCGGGAATTTCTTGGCGATGTCGATGCCGATGACGCCGCCATTGCTGAGCATGATCAGCGGATCGTTGACGAACCCGCGCTTCTTCAGGCCGTCGCGCAGCGCGTCGAGATAGGGGCCGGTGATCGGTGCCGTATAGGCGTTCATCACCACGGTCGAGGTGCGCGGATATTCGCGGATCTGTGGCGCGACATCCGAGGAGATCGAAACGTACATGCCGGGGGCGCGCTCCCGCACCACCTCGCGCATGGCGCGCTCATTGTCCGGGTTGAGATAGGCGTTGAGGAAGGAGATGGCGACGGAGACGACGCCCTTGGCCTTCAAGTCGTCGACGATCGCCGCCGCCTTGGTCTTGTCGAGTGATGTCATCACCTCGCCGGTCGCCAGCACACGCTCCGGCACGCCGAAGGTCATTTCGCGCGACACGAGCTGCTCGGGGAACTCGATCTGCGGATCGAACATCTCGTAGCGATGCTCGTCCTTGATGGTGAGGATATCGCGGAAGCCCTCGGTCACCAGCAACGCGGTGAGGGGGCCTTTGCGCTCGATCACGGCGTTGGTGACGACGGTGGTGGCGTGCACCACGACATCCGTGACGGCGTCGGCCCTGATGCCGGCTTTGCCGAGCGCGGAGTCGACGGCGCGGAAGAAGCCGACGTCCAGGCTCTCGGGGGTGGTCAGGGTCTTGTCGACCCAGGTCTGGCCGGTCCCGCTGCGCAGGACGACATCGGTGAAAGTCCCGCCGATATCGACGGCCAAGGCATAATTCGACATTTAGGACGCCCTCACGTTTCCTCAGGTGGAACACAGGAGTTTCTTATTACGATACTGTGTTCCGTTTTTTTAGTATAGGAATTCTGCTTTTGCTGTCAAATTTTGATTTTTGATTGACAAGATGGCTTGGCGATCTGTATTTTGTTCCAAAAATTTATAACCTCGTCTCTTATGACGATATTCGTCGCTGGCGACGATACATGAGGGTGGAAGCAGCAGTGCCTGATCCAGTGCGCAAAATCGCGGAAGTGAGCCTGTGGAGTGGCCTTGAGGGCCGGTCCTGCGGCGCGCCGCTGTGCGCCGGGGAGTGGTCGCTGTGAAAACCGAAACCCTTGTTGCCGCCGAGGATGAAGAGCGCTCGGGCAATTCCGAGCTTATCCAGTCCGTGGTGATGACCGGCCAGATCATCGAGGCGCTCGCCGCCGCCGGCCAGCCGATGCGGCTGACCGCGCTTGCCAACCAGCTCGGCGAGCCGAAGGCGAAGATGCATCGCCATCTGTCGACGCTGAAGCACCTCGGCTTCGTCGACCAGGACACCAAGACCGAGACCTATCGGCTCGGCCTCAAGCTCGTGCATATCGGCCAGTCCGCGGCTGACCAATTCGATCTGCGGCGGCTCGCCGAACCCTATATGGCACGACTGCGCGATCTGACTCACCAGACCGTCGTATTGAGCACGCCCGCCAACGGCGACGCCATCATCGGTGCGGTGGTCGACAGCCCCAATCTGGTGACGATCTCGGTGCGTATGGGCTATCGCCTGCCGGCGCATGCCTCGGCGCAGGGGCGGCTCAACCTCGCCTTCGCTCCGGCGGCGGTGCAGCAGCGCGTATTGTCGCGCAAACTGCAGGTCTTCACGCCGCGCACGTTGACCGACCCGGCCAGGCTGCGCGAGCGTTTCGCCCAGATCAGGGCGCGACTCTACGACGTGTCGATGGACGAGACGCTCCTCGGCATCTCCGCCGTTGCTGCGCCGATCCTGAACTTCGACAACGATCTAGTCGGCGCCATCGCCATCGTCGGCACGACGCAATACGTGCACGAGCCCGTCGATCCCGAGCAGCTCAAATTGCTGCTCGCCTGCACCAAGGCGATTTCGCTGAAGCTGAACTCCACCGGCTATGAGGGCCTCGGCATCCCGAACCTGAAGGAGTTCATCTTCGACTGAGGTCATGCATTTCTTTGAACTATAACGGCTTACAAAAACGGGAGGGAACATGCGTAAGTTTACTTGGATGCCCGCGCTGCTTATCGGCGGCGCGGTGGCAATGTCCGGTCTGTCGGGCGCGCAGGCGCAAGGCGTCTACAAGATCGGCATGTCGGCGGGCCTCACCGGTTATGCCGCCACCGTCGATCGCGCCTGGCGCGACGGCGTCGAGGTGGCGATCGCGGCGCTGAACGCCAAAGGCGGTATCAATGGCCGCAAGGTCGAGCTCGTCGTCGAGGACAACAAGTCCGAGCCGCAGGAAGCCGTCACCGCCTATCGCAAGATGATTTCGTCCGACAAGGTCGAGGTCTTCGCCTCGGGCTGCGTCTCCGCCGGCAATTTCGCCGCCGCGCCGCTCGTGGTGCGCGCGGAAACGCCGATGGTGCTGTGTTCGATCCTGCCGCAGCAGCCCGATCACGTGAAATGGGCCTTCACCACCATTCCGCCGCCGCGCTTCGAGGTCGAGACGCGGCTCGACTACATCCAGAAGAAGACGCAGATCAAGAAGATCGGCGTCCTCCATGATCCCTCGCCTTATGCCAATGCGCAGAAGGCGGCCGCCGTCGCCGAAGCCAAGGACTACGGCCTCGAGATCGTCGGCGTCGAACAGTACAAGACCGATGACGCCGACTTGAGCGTGCAGATCCAGAAGATGTACGCCGCCGGCGCGCGCGCCATCATCAAGATCGGCCTCGGCGGCACGACGCTGACCGCGGCCAAGAACATCAAGCAGCTCGGCCTCGACATGATCATGTTGACCAGCCTGGAGGACATCGCGGTGTTCCGCCCGGTGGCCGAAGTGCTTGGCGACAAGTTCTTCTTCGTGGCCTCGCCGGCGCAGGTCTATGACGCGCTGCCGGCAAGCCCGTTGAAGACCGAGATCGGCAAGTTCCTCGAGCCGTGGCGCGCCAAGTACAAGGATCGCGATCCGAACTGGGCCGGCCGTGGCTGGGATGCCGTCAGCTTGATCGCCGCGGCGGCCGCCAAGGCCAAGTCGACCGAAGGGCCGAAGGTGCGCGCCGCGCTGGAGTCCCTGGCCAATTTCCAGGGCACCACCGGCCGCTACGACATCTCGGCGGCCAAGCATCAGCGCTTCACGGAGA
>JANLJK010000219.1 GCA_029255525.1 Pseudolabrys sp. | reverse complement strand
ATCGCTGCCTTCCAGCAGCAGCATTCATCGGTCAGCTTCGACGTGAAGGTGCTCGATCATGAGCAGGCGGTGGCGGCGCTCGCCGCCTATGATGTCGATCTGCTGCTGGTGTTCCGGCCGCCTTATCTTGCCAACTTTCAGCCTTTGATGACACTGGAACAGCGGCTGGTGGCGGTGATGCATCCCAATCACCCGCTGGGCGCCAAGAAGACGGTGCGGCTGCGCGACTGCACGCGCTATCCGGTGGCTCTGGCCGAGCGCGGCTTCGGCGGACGGCAGTTGCTGGACGAGTTCTGCGCCCGCACCGGCTTGCGCTTTCAGGTCGCGGCCCAATCCAACTCCTTCGAGCTGCTGCGCGGCCTGATCCGTTATCGCGAACTGATCTCGTTTCAGATCCAGATCGGCGCCTCGGGCGGCAACGACAATTTGATCACGCGTGAGATCGACGATCGCGATGTGCCGCGCGCCAATCTGGTGCTCGGCCAATTGCGCGGGCGCAACCTGCCAGTGCCGACCGCGGTGTTTGCCGACCGGTTGGCGCGCTCGCTCGATGCCGCGCGCGTCAAGGCGAGTGCTTAGCGCGCTCGGCCTTTTTGGCCTGATGCGGCAGCACGAAGGGCAATCCCGATGGGACACGGTTGACCGCGTTCGTGATCCCGAAAACCCGGCTCAATAGAGCATCGTTGATCGTGGAAACCGGCGCGCCGTCGCCCGCGACCGCGCCTTTGGCGAGCGCAACGATGCGCTTGGCGAAGAGCGCCGCCAAGTTCAGATCGTGCATCACCGTGACGATGGTCGTACCGTTGTCGTTGCGGCGTTTGATGATCGCCAGCAGGTCGATCTGATGGCACAGGTCGAGGCTCGCCGTCGGCTCGAACGGCCGTTCTTTGGCCGGCCGTCCGCTTCGATCCTGTTCTTTAATCTCGATGGTGGCGTGATGTTCAAGATATTCGTCGGACGGGACGAGACGCGCGAGTTGCTGGCCGACCAACTCGCGGCCTTCAGGCGCCTCGCGGAGGCGACGTGCGTGCCGTAGAGACGGTCAGGATCAGGACACCCAGCGGAACGATCAGCGCCAGCGTGCCCCAGACCGGGAAGCTGTGCCAAAGCGCCCAGCCGGTGAAAGCGCGGCCGACGAGATCGTTGGAGGTCGCGGTGGCAAGCGCGAAGCTTACCAGCAGGCTGGCGGCGGTGACACCATATGTCTCGCGGTTTTTGATCAGCGCGGCGCTGAGGATCGCATAGGGCAACATCAGCGCGACGAAATGCGATTGGCTGCTGACGGGAGACAGCAGCAGTGCGCTGATGACCAACAATGCGCCGTCGACGGCGATCAGCCGGTCGTCACGCCGCGATTTGAGCATCAAGAAGCCGACGATGAGGATGTACAGGCCCGTGACGACGCGGACCGCCGTCACGAATTCCTTGGATTGCATGATGCGCAACGCCACCGCGACTTCCTGGGAGCGGTCGTCGCCGGCGACGATGCGCGCGATGGCCGCTCGGAATGACTGGTTCATCGGGCTGTCGGTGACCCAGAATATGAACTTGATGGCGGGATCGGGGAAGAAGGGGGTGAGCAGGACTTCGCGCACCCAAACGGCATGCCACGAGATCTTCGGCGGCATCAGGATGTCCGGCAGCAGCGTGAGGACGGCGACGACGACGGCGAACACTGCGGCGGCGGCGAAGCGGCGCTTGAACAAAAGGTATGGCAGGAAAATGAGCGGCGTGACCTTGAGTGCCGCCGCCACGGCAAGGCTTGCACCCGCAAGCACACCGCGGCCGCCGACCAGGGCAAGAAGGCCGAGCAGGATGAAGACGAGCGCGATGCTGTCGAAGGCCTGATTCTCCACGACCGCGAGGATGAATTTCAGGCTGAGCACAAAGGTAAGGATTCGAAACTGCGCCAGCTCGCGCTCGGTCCAGGAGCCCGGAAACATTCGCCGCGCCAGCGCTTCGCACAAGTTTAGCGAGACGCCGAGCGTGCCGACGAGAAGCAGATACCAGACGAGCTCGCGCAGCCACATCGGCATCAGCGTCAAAGGCACTGCCATGAGGGCGGAAAACGGCGAGTAGGCGAAGATCACCATCTTGCAATGCAGCGGTGTTTCACCGCGTAACATGCATTCCGCGGCGGACGAGAAAACCGCCACGCCGCCATTGTCTTTGATGAACCGGGGATAATAGGCGGCGACGGCGATAAAAGCTGTGATCCAGGCGATGCGGCGCTGGACGGTGGACGACAATGTCATGAACCGATATCCTTCGAATATCGGCCGACCGTAACGCTTCCTTGCGCGGTTGGCACCACCACCGCCCTTCTCACCTGTGGAGAGGGGCCGTCCCGCCTTCTCCGGCGGCGGCTATTGCGCCGTGGGCGTGGCCCAGGGTCTCGCGGTTTTATCTCTGACCTTGAACGCGTCAATGTCGGCGCGGCGGCTTTCGGTCAGGTCGACATCGTCCCAGCCGTTCAACAGTTGATTGCGGCTGACCGGATCGACCGTGAAGGAATAATGCCGGTTGCCGCAGGTGATGGTCTGAGCGTCGAGATCGACAGTCACATCTTGCGCCGGGTTTGCCGTAACTGCGGCCGCGATCTCGGTCACGTCCGCTTCGGACACGACAGCCGTCAGCAGCCCGTTCTTGACGGCGTTCTGGGCGAAGATGTCGCCGAAGGAAGGGGCGATCACGCAGCGGAAGCCATGGTCGTACACCGCGTAGACCGCGGCCTCACGCGACGAGCCGCCGCCGAAATTGCGCCCGGCGACGAGCACTTTGGCGCCGCGATGGGTGGGGATATTGAGCGGGAAGTTCGCGATCTCCTTGCCGTCGGCATCGTAACGCAAGTCCTGGAACAGTACTGTGCCGATCCCCTTGGAGCGCGGCCATTTGAGATAGCGCGCCGGCAGGATCTGGTCGGTGTTCAAGTTTGGTTCCGGCAGCGGGCAGGCCTTGGCGGTGAGGCGGACGAATTTTTCCATGGCTTGGTCTTTTACCTTAGTTCGGTGTCGCGCCTGATGCCTTCACGATCGGCGCCCAGCGCTCGATGTCCTGACGGACGAAAGCGGCGAATTCAGTTGGCGTATCGCCGACCGGCGTCGCGCCTTCGGTCTTCAATCGGTCGCGCATGGCGGGGTCCGCGAGCCCGGCAACGATGACCGCATTCAGCTTCTGAGTGATCGCAGGCGGCAGCTTGCCGGGCGCGAACACGCCGAACCACGCCGTCGATTCAAAACCGGGTACGACCTCGCCAATGGCCGGGACGTCCGGCAGCGACGGCTGGCGCTGCGTGCTGGTCACGCCATAAGCGCGCAGTTTACCGCTGCGGACCTGCTCCGTGCCGGTGACGAGGCTGATGAACATCAGGTCCACCTGGCCGCCGAGCAGATCGGTCAACGCCGGTGCGGTCCCCTTGTAAGGTACGTTGAGGAGCTGCGTGCCGGTCATGAGTTTGAATTTTTCGCCGGCCAGATGCACCGACGAACCAATGCCGCCAATGCCGATGGTGAGCTTGTCGGGCTTGGCCTTGGCCAGCTCGATCAGCGCCTTGAGATCGGTCGCCGGCACCTTCGGATTGCCGACCAGGATGCTTGGCACGTTGGCGATCTTGGTGATCGGTGTGAAATCGGCGGCCGGGTCGTAGGGGAGCTTCGGATACAGCGAGGCATTGATCGTATGGCTGCTGAAGCTCACCAACAGGGTGTAACCGTCGGGCGCGGCTTTCGCGACCGTCTCCGCGGCCAGGTTGCCGCCGGCGCCCGGTCGGTTCTCGACGATCACCGTTTGCTTCAGGGTTGCGGCCAGCGGTCCGGCGATCGAGCGGGCGATGGTGTCGGTGGTGCCGCCGGGCGGTGCGCCGACCAGGAGCTTGATGGGGTGCGAGGGATAGTCGTCCGCGCGCGACGTTTGCGGTGCCGCCAGCGTCGCGCTGGCGAGCGTCACGAGCATCAACAGGCAAGCCCTGTTGGTCAGGTGGACGGCGTTTTCCATGATGCGTTCCTCTTATGGCGTGTTTTTTTATGGTTTGCGTCCGGCCAGAAGTGGCCGCACGTCGGCAAGATGGCCGCTGACCGCGGCGGCGGCGACCATGGCCGGCGACATCAGATGCGTGCGCGCGCCGGGACCTTGCCGGCCGCGGAAGTTTCTGTTGGTGGTGGAGGCGCAGCGCTCGCCCGGCGGCACCAAGTCGCCATTGATGCCGACGCACATTGAGCAGCCAGAGTCGGCCCATTCCAGCCCGGCGTCGCGGAATATCTTGTCGAGGCCTTCCTGCTCGGCTTGGTGCTTCACCAATGTCGAGCCGGGCGAGACCAGCCCCGGGACTTTCGAGGTGCGGCCGGCGAGCACGGCGGCGGCGGCGCGCAGGTCCTCGATGCGCGAATTGGTGCAGGAGCCGATGAAGACGCGGTCAATGGCGATGTCGGTCAGCTTCTTGCCCGGCGTGACGGCCATATAGTCGATGGCGTCGCGCAGATACTGCGCCCGCACCGGATCGCTTTCGCGCGCTGGATCGGGAATTGCGGCGTCGATCGGCAGCGCGTCATCCGGCGTCGTGCCCCAGGTGACGATCGGCGGCAGCTTGGCGACATCTAGAATCACCTCGCGGTCGAAGGATCCGTCGGGCTCCGAATTGAGTGTCGACCAGTCCTCGATGGCTAGATCGAAAGCGGCGCAAATTTGCGCATAGGGTCTGACCTTCAGATATGCGAAAGTGGTCTCGACCGGCGCGACACTCCCGCAGC
>JANLJK010000218.1 GCA_029255525.1 Pseudolabrys sp. | reverse complement strand
AGCCACTAGGCCACGTCGCGGGAGGGAGTCGTGACCGTGGGCCGGCGGACCGTCTTCTCCCGATCGGGCGGGAGCAAGGCAGACTTTGGTCGGTTGACCCTGCCGCGCCGGATGGCGGGTGGTATAGGATGGCATACATAGTGCCCGGAGGCGGTGCCGCAACCAACGGCACGGCGCCGCATTGATACCGGGCCCTTTCGGGACGGAAGCAGGCAGGAGAGCGCGGATGGGCATGCAGAGTCCGGTCGAGGGGCGGCGCCCCGAGATCGCCGAGGACGCTCGGCCGTCCAGCGTCGACGATTTCTGGCGCATGGCCGCGCGCGTGGCGGTGGTCGGCATTTTCGTGCTGCTGTTCGGCGCCTTCCTCGTCCTCGCCCGTACGGTGCTCCTGCCGGTCACGGCGGCCTTCGTCATCGGCATCATGCTGGGGCCGATCTCCGATCGCGCGAGTGCCCGTGGCATCCCGCAATGGCTCAGCGCGCTCGTGCTTATTCTTTTCCTCATTGCCGCGATGAACGCATTGGTCGTGCTGCTGGCCGCTCCAGTGTCCGATTGGGTCGGTCAGGCGCCGGAGATCGGCGCGCGCATCAAGGACAAGCTGTGGATGCTCGATTATCCGCTGCAGTTCCTGCGCAACTTGCGCGACACGCTCAATCCCGGCGGCGATCACTCGGCGCCGCTCGATTTCGGCCTGTCCAACCTCATTCAGCCGGCGCTCAGCCTGCTGACGCCGGCCATCGGCTTCGTCACGCCGGCCATCGGTCAGTTGCTGATCTTCTTCGGTACGTTGTTCTTCTTTCTCTCGTCGCGTGCGCAATTGCGCCACGGCGTCGTCACGCTGTTTTCCGACCGCGCACTCCGGCTGCGCATGCTGCGGATCATGCACGACGCGGAGAGCAACCTGACGGCCTATTTCACCACGGTCGGCGCCATCTATTTCGTGGAAGGCATTTGTGTCGGCGTGGCGTCGTATTTCATCGGCCTGCCCAACGCGGCCGCCTGGGGCGCGCTCACTTTTGTGTTGAGCTTCATTCCCTATATCGGCCCGGGCGTGGTGGTGCTGGTTCTGTTCGGCGCCGGTCTCATCCATTTCCCGTCGGTGACGCACGCGCTGCTCGCGCCGGCGCTTTATATCGGGCTGGCGACGATCGAGGGCAATTTCATCACGCCGACGATCGTCGGCCGCCGGCTGACGCTGAGCCCGCTCGCCGTGTTCTTGTCGTTGGTGTTCTGGGCCTGGCTGTGGGGACCGGTCGGCGCTTTCCTCGCGTCGCCGCTTCTGATCATCGGACTGGTGACGACCAGCCACGTTTTCCCGCACGCCGAGCCGGCGCTGCCGGAATGACGCGCGGCATCGCAGCGCTGGCGCGGGCCATGGTGGCGGGCTAGACACAGGGCCGAGGCGGGCGGCCGCCCGCGGCTAGCCGGACTCCGATGGACCTGTTCAACACCTACTTCCAGCATCTCGTCGATTTCGTACGCGACAACGCGGCCTGGGCGCCGGTTGTGATGTTCGTGCTGGCTTTCGCGGAATCGCTGGCCTTCATCTCGCTGCTGGTTCCGGCCTGGGGCGCGCTCGTCGCGATCGGCGCGCTGATCGGCACCAGCGGCGTCAGCTTCTGGCCGGTGTGGATCGGCGCGGCGCTGGGCGCGGCCTGCGGCGACTGGCTGTCTTATTGGATCGGCAAGAAGCTCGAATATTCGGTGCAGCACATCTGGCCGCTGTCGCGCCATCCCGACCTGATCCCGCGCGGCGAACGCTTCATGAAGCAGTGGGGCGTCGCTGGCATCTTCATCGGCCGCTTCTTCGGGCCGTTGCGCGCGGCGGTGCCGTTGATCGCCGGCATATTCGAGATGCCGTATTGGTGTTTCCAGGTCGCCAATTTCTTGTCGGCCTTCATCTGGGCAGCGGTGCTGCTCACGCTCGGCGGCGGCATCGGCAAGGCGATCGCCTGGATCTCCGGCTGATAAGAAACACGCTCCACCGTATGCGAGGCGCCGGCGGAGCGTGATAGTCACGTGACGACTTTTTGTTACTTCAGCGCCGCCGCGCCGGCTTGCGAAACGACATCGTCCTGCGAGCCCGAGCCGCCGGAAACGCCGACAGCGCCGATGAGCTTGCCGCCGACGACGATCGGGTTGCCGCCGCGCGAGCCGGTCATACCGTCGAGCGTCGGCAGATAGGCGAAGAAGGCGCCTTTGCCGAGCAGGCGCTCGAACACCACGGTCGGACGGCGGAAGCGTGCCGCCGCGCGAGCCTTGTGCTGCGATATCTCGATCGAGGCGTACTGGCAGTTATCCTGCTTCTCGAAATAGACGAGATCGCCGGACGGACCGACGACCGCGACGCAGAACGCATTCCAGTTGCGCTTCACCGCTTCGGCGATGGCCGCGGCGGCAACTTTTTTGGCGTTCTCGGTGTTGATCGGTTCACCGTAAGGCGTCGGCGAAAGCGCGTCGGGAATCGCTTCGTTCGGATTGTTCGGATCGGGCGGTACCTGGGCGAAGGCCGCGGTGCCGGTCAAAAGCGCGGTGCACAAGGCAGCCGCCATCGTCAGACGACGCATTTTGTATTCCTCCCGTTGGATGTCCGCCGGTTGCTCCGGCTTGGTCTCGCCCCGGCTGAGGTGGCGAGGTGTGACGCGGCAAGCCTATACGGGCCGCATGCGGGTTCCAGCGGAAAATCATGTTGAGGCCATCGGTGACGATCTTTTGGCGGTTTTGATCGCGGGATTTTCATACCGTGATCAAATGCGCCGCGCATACTAGGCTGCGCTGCCTTCGCGCAGGAGCTTGAGTATGTCGCATCGCATCAAAGACCTCATTGCCATCGTCGGCCTTGTCGTCGCGCTGACCGGAAGCGAACGCGTCCTTGCGGCGGATGATACGTCCTTGCCCCGCGTGACCGTGCTCGCGACTGGCGGCACCATTGCCGGCAGCGGTTCGGGCGGCGGTATTGGCTATCAAGCTGGCAAAGTGAGCGCGCAGGATCTCATCGGCGCGGTGCCGGGCATCGACAAACTGGCGCAGATTTCCGCCGAGCAGGTGTCGTCGATCGGCTCGCAGGACATGAACGACACGGTGTGGTTCACGCTGGCGCGCCGCATCGACGACATCCTCGGCAAAGGCGAAGCCGACGCCATCGTGATCACGCACGGCACCGACACGATGGAGGAGACGGCGTTCTTCCTCGCCAATGTGCTCAAGACCGACAGACCGGTTGTGCTGGTCGGCTCGATGCGGCCGTCGACCGCGATCAGCGCCGACGGGCCGGCCAATCTGTTCGAGGCGGTGAAAGCGGCGGCCTCCGACAGCGCCAAGGGGCGGGGCGTATTGGTCGTGCTCAACGATACGATCCATGCGGCGCGGGCGGTGCAGAAGACCAACACGACGAGCGTGCAGACTTTCTTGTCGCCCAATGGCGGTCCGGTGGGTTTTGTCGATCCGGCCAGCGTGGGCTTCGTGCAGCCGATGCCGTCGCGCGCAAAGCCTTATGCGCTGCCGGCCGAGCCGTCCTTGCCGCGCGTCGAGATCGTCTATGCGCATGCCAACATGGATGCGGCAGCGGTGGAGGATGCGGTCAAGCGCGGTGCCAAGGGCATCGTGCTGGCGGGTGTCGGCGACGGCAATGCCAGCAAGGCGGCGATCGCCGCGCTCGCCAATGCGGCAAAGCAGGGCGTCGTCGTGATCCGCGCCTCGCGTGTCGGTTCGGGCTTCGTCAACCGCAACGTCGAGGTCGACGATGACACCTTGGGCTTCGCCGTGTCGCTCGACCTCAATCCGCAGAAGGCGCGTATCCTGGCGCAACTGTTGATCGCCAATGGGGTGACCGATCCGCGCGCGGTGCAGGAGGCGGTGGGCCGTCGCTAAGCGGGCAATCTTGACCCCGGCCGACGGCGGCCCTATATCGCCGCTCATGACGAACGCCGTTGCAGCCCTGCAATTCCGCCGCCGCCGTACCAGTTCGGTACGGGCGCGCCGCTAGTCGTCGTCTCCGTGCCGCCGGATCTGGGCCGCGGCACTTGAACAAGACAGCCGTTTCCTTCATCCGGTAGACCTGAACCGCTCCCGCGCGGGAGCACGACTGCGCCGGCTTGACGGCCGGGATGAAGGGAAGACCGCCATGGCGAGCAAAGCGAAAGTCGGCGTCCTCGGCGCCTCGGGTTACACGGGCGCCGAACTCGTGCGCATGCTGCTGCGCCATCCGCGCGTCGAGATCGCGCTGCTGACCGCCGAGCGCTCGGCCGGCAAAGAGATGCGCGCGGTGTTCCCGCAGTTCTCGCCGTACGAATTGCCGACCTTGGTCGCGCTCGATGGGCTGGACTGGGCCGGCGCCAATCTCGATCGGATCTTCTGCGCGCTGCCGCATGCGACGACGCAGAAGGTGATCAAATCGATCTTCGCCGCGACGCCGAACGCCAAGGTGGTCGACCTGTCGGCCGACTTCCGCCTCGCCGACACGGCGGCCTATGCCAAATGGTACGGCCATGAGCACCAGGCGCCGGAGCTGCAGCAACAGGCGGTCTACGGGCTGGTCGAGATCCACCGGCGCGAGATCAAGAAGGCGAACCTGATCGCCAACCCCGGCTGCTACACGAGCGGCGCGCAACTGCCGTTGACGCCTTTGATCAAGGCCAAGGCGATCGAACTCGACGAGATCGTCATCGACGCCAAGTCCGGCATGACCGGAGCAGGGCGTGCGGCCAAGGAAGCCATGCTGTTCTCGGAAGTCTCCGAAGGCTTCAACGCCTATGGTGTCGGCCATCACCGGC
>JANLJK010000217.1 GCA_029255525.1 Pseudolabrys sp. | reverse complement strand
TGGTCGTCTGCACCGGATCGTGCTGGTAGTGAATCGGCGAGGCCGGGCACGCCATATTGTAGATCTCGTCGACCTCGACATAAAACGGAAACGTCACGTCGTGACGGATCAGCTCGAAATGCTTGTGGTCGAGCAGGTGCTCGATGTTCTGCCGTGCACCGGTGAAGAAGTTGTCGACACAGAGAACGTTGGCGCCTTCGGCCAGCAGGCGTTCGCACAGATGCGAGCCCAGAAAGCCGGAGCCGCCGGTCACCAGGACACGCGGCTGCATATGCATGACCCGGCTCATCGAGGCGCGCTGCGCGGCCATGCCGACACCGGGCACCATCATGGCGGCCGCATCACGCGGCGCGAGCGACGGCGACAGAAGCTTCGGGAGGTCGTTTTGGACGCGCGGCTGCGCCGGAGCCTTAGTCGTGCGCTTCACCGACTTGCCACTCTTGCCTTTGACGTCCCGCCGCTTCGACATCGCGAAGTTCCCCGCTTGCCCTGTTTACCAACGAGTAACCACGTTTCCTTACCAACTGGTTACCAAGCCCGGCCGGTGGGGTTTTCCGGCACGAAAGCCAGCGTTTCGGGGCGAGACTGCAATCAGAGCGCGATTTTTAGGCTTCTGGCGGCCTGCCGCTGCAACTCTTGCGCGCTGCGGTGCGGCATGCGAAGGCTGGCCCGAACCGGCCTCCGGCGGACCACGCAAGGGAAACATCGCCTCGATGCGGCGCCATCTCGTGTTGCTGCTGAAAGCGGCCATCTCCATTCTGCTGCTCTATGTGTCGCTGCGGTCGGTGCATCTGGAGACCGTCACGGAGCGCCTGAGCCGCCTCGACGGCGTCTGGCTCGCCGTGGCGCTGGCGCTGCTGACGGCGCAGGTGCTGTTGCTGGCGGTACGCTGGCGCGAGATCGCCGCAGTCTGCGGCGTTCCCGTCGCGCTGGGACCGGCGGTGCAAATGAGCTTCATCGCCACCTTCTTCAATCAAGTGCTGCCGTCGACCGTCGGCGGCGATGCCGCGCGCATCTGGCTGTTGGCGCGCAAGGGCGGCGGCTGGGCGACCGCGACCTACTCCGTGCTGATTGACCGCATCGTCGGCGTGTTGGTGCTGGCGCTGATCGTGCTCGCCTGCCTGCCGTGGACCATGACGCTGATCCACGATCCGGTGGCGCGCGCGGTGCTGGTGCTGATCGGCGGCGGCGCGGTCGCGGCAACACTCGTGTTTCTCGGCATCGGCATGCTGCCGCGCAATCTGCTCGATCGCTTGATGCTGACGCGCCATCTCGCGCAGGCCTCGCGCATGGCGTGGCGCCTGTGCCGCTCCGTGCCGGCTGCGCCGGTGGTCATCCTCTGCTCCGTGGCGATCCATGTCATGACGGTCGCCATCGCCTGGTGCTGCATGAAGGCGGTGGCCGCGCCCGTCGGCTTCGCGCCGATCCTGTTCCTGATGCCGCCGGTGCTGCTCATCGCGACGGTGCCGATCTCGATCGCCGGCTGGGGCGTGCGCGAAACCAGCATGGTCGTCGCCTTCGGCTATGCCGGCCTGTCGCCCAATGACGGGCTGATGCTGTCGATCCTGTTCGGCGCGACGAGCTTTGCCGTCGGTGTCGTCGGCGGGCTCGTTTGGATCGCGAGCGGGCTCAAGATCGGGTCATTGTCGCAACCGCGCGGGACGGAAGCGCTCGCAGACAAGCCATGATGCGGCCGGCGGCCTTTCTCGATCGCGACGGCGTGCTCAATGTAGATCACGGCTATGCGCACCGCCCCGAGCAGCTCGATTGGATCGACGGCGCGCCGGAAGCCGTGCGCCTGCTCAACGAGGCCGGCTATTACGTAATCGTCGTCACTAATCAGGCCGGAGTCGCGCGCGGCTATTATGACGAGGGCGCCATCCATCGCTTCCACGCGCATATGCAGGAACGGCTGGCCGAGCACGGCGCGCGCATCGACGCCTTCTATTATTGCCCGCACCATCCGCAGGGCAGCGTCAAGGAATTCGCCATCATCTGCCGCTGCCGCAAGCCCATGCCTGGCATGCTCGAACAGGCGGCCGGCGACTGGCCGGTCGATCTGACGAAGAGCTTCCTGATCGGCGACAAGGACGGCGACGTGGCGGCGGCGGAAGCCTTCCATATCCGCGGCATCAAGTTCGATGCCGGCACGCAGTCGCTGGTGGATGTGGTGCGCCGGGAAATCGCCGGCATTTAAAGAACCAGGAAACCTCAATCGCCCGTGGGCGCGGTCTCCGGCGGCGATGCTTCCGGTACGTCGGCCGGCATCGTACCTGCCGGCGGCGGGCTGGCGAATTTCACGGTACCGCCGGCATTGTCGAACCTAGGCGTCGGCCGCACCGGTGTCGGGCCGTCATTCACTACCGCGGGCGCATTGAGAATGGCGCGGCGTTCGACCGACGGAGGCGCCGGCGGCGCTGACGTCGTCGTGTAAGGCTTGCGGCGCGGCGCCGGCGACGCTTCGCCCTTCTTTTGCGGGCTTGGCGGGCGCGGCATCACCTGCCGCCGCGACGGCGCGGCCTCGTCCTCATCGTCATTGTCCGGCGGGTTGATCGCGCGGCCACGCGGCGGCACGCTGGCGAGGTCATCTTCATCCTCGTCCGGCTGCGGCACATGGATGATACGGGGCGCGCTGCTGTAACTGTAACGCGGCATGGACGCGGCCTCGGCAGGCGGCACCGGTTCGGGCGAGCGCGACCGCGCGCCGACGATCGGCAGCGTGACAGCCAGCGCCACCACCGCAAGTCCGATCGTCCAGGCTTTTGTCACGGGTGTCCCTCCGGCTCAACGCCGTGCGATGAAGCGGATCAGAGCATCGACGGAAATCCGGCCGGGCCCTTGCGACAGCAGCACCAGCAGCGCGGCCGCCCAATAGATATGCGCGCTCCAAAGGGCGCCCGGCGCCACAGTGAGCTGGAACAACGCGGTCAGCGCGAGCAGCGACAGTGCAGCGAAACGCGTCGCCAGACCGAGAACCAGCAGGAGCGGCAGCACGAATTCGGCATAGCCGACGACCGCGGCAACCAGCGCCGGCGACACCGGCAGCGGCGGGTAGGAGATCATGAACGCGGTAACGGCTTCCGCCTTCACCTGCGTCGGCAGGACAAACGAGAAGCTGAAATCCTGCACATTGAGCGGCACGCGCGGCCCGTCGACGCGGACCTGGCCGTCGAAGAAGAATACCCGCGCCAGGATGAGACGCAGCGCCAGCGCCACCGCCGCGTAGGGCACCAGGGAACAGGCCGAAACGAAGCCATCGACCAGCAGACCAGTCACCGAACGCGACCGGCGCGCCCGTTCCGCCGCCCGCGCCGCGATCGCGCGGCTGGTCGCCAACGCGGCGGAAACCGCAGGAGATGGACGGGGCATCGATACCGCCTGCATCGCGGTCAGATTCAGCGGCTCTTGCGGCGCCAAGGTTGCCAGCCGATCGGCGAGGCGCGCCATGGCGGCATCGCCCGACATGCTCTTCAGCGGTTGCGGCCGGCCTGCGAGGTGATTGCTCATCGTGAGCCCTCCCATGCGAGATCGCAGGCACCTTATCGAAAGCCAATAACGGCGCGGGTTTTTCCCGTTTCCACGGTTAAACGGTTAATCAGGCGCGCCGGCCTAGGCGGGCCTACCCGGCAACGGCATTGCGCCAAACCGGCGTCCGTGGTCCTCTTCTTGCCAGGGTGAAGAGCGCGCCCGCAACAATGCGCAAGGTTTCGCGCGACCGGACACGCGGCGGTCTTGTATGGCTGCGGAAAGTTTGGCATGGTTGATTAGGACAGCAATGCTGTCCTAATACGCGGTAGTCACGGTGGCGGCTTGCGGGCGGGGCGCAACCAGTGGCACCCAATGGGAGCAGCCACGACGGCGGACAGGGCCGGGCAAGGCTGCCCTTCTCGAGACTGGTTTAAGGATGGAACGCGGCGCGGTAGCGCGCAACGTACAAGGCGGGTACGCCGGGGGACCTGCGGGTCGACCACCGGCGAGGTAGGGCGACATGAGTGAGCGAAAGAACAGCGCAGGATTTGTCGAACGCAAGGGCGCGCCGCGCGCCAGCGCGACCGCGCTCAAACGCATCACCACCGCTGATCCCGGCGTGCCGGAGGCCTCGGGCCTCTACGACCCCGCGCTCGACAAGGATTCCTGCGGCGTCGGCTTCGTCGCCGACATCAAGGGCCGCAAATCGCACAAGCTCGTCCAGGACGGCTTGCAGATTCTCTGCAATCTCGAGCACCGCGGCGCCACCGGCGCCGACCCGCGCATGGGCGACGGCGCCGGCATCCTGGTGCAGATCCCGCACAAGTTCTTCGCCAAGAAGGCGAAGGAGCTCGGCTTCGCGCTGCCGGCGCCGGGCGAATACGCCGTCGGCTACCTGTTCATGCCGACCGACAAGAGCTGGCGGCAGATCATCCGCGACATCTACGCCGAAGTGATCGCCAATGAAGGCCTGACCTTGCTCGGCTGGCGCGACGTGCCGACCGACAATTCTTCGCTCGGTGAATCGGTCAAGCCGACCGAGCCGAAGCACATGCAGGTCTTCATCGGCCAGGGCAAAAAGAAGCTCTCGGAAGACGAGTTCGAGCGCCGGCTCTACATCCTGCGCAAGGCGATCTCGAACGCAATCTACAAGCGCCGCGAGCGCCGCACATCCAGCTATTATCCGGTGTCGATCTCCTGCCGCACCGTGATCTACAAGGGCATGTTCCTCGCCGACCAGCTCGGCAGCTACTATCCCGACCTGCACGACCCCGATTTCGAGAGCGCCATCGCGCTGGTGCACCAGCGCTTCTCGACCAACACC
>JANLJK010000216.1 GCA_029255525.1 Pseudolabrys sp. | reverse complement strand
TCGTTCACGGTGCCGACCGAGCAGTCGATTCCGGGCATCGTCGAGGTCGATCACAAGGGCACGGTCTGGTTCACCGAGATGGGCGGCGGCTTCGTCGCGCCCGGCTTCCCGCCCCGCCCGCCCGGCAGCAAGATCGGCTATATCCGCGACGGCATCATCCGCGAGATCGCAACGCCGACGCCGGAATCCGGCCCGACCTCGATGGCGATCGATCCGGTGAACGGCGACGTCTGGGTGACGCTGCGCGCCGCCGGCAAGATCGCGCTCGTGCAAAACGATCGGATCACCGAATTCGATCTGCCGATCGCTGACACCTTCCCGGTCGGCATCACCGTCGACCGCCAGCACAATGTCTGGGTCGCGCTCAGCACCGTCGGCGCGCTGGCGCGGCGCACGCCGCAAGGCGAGTGGCGCGTGCTGCAACTGCCCAACCGCAACGGCAATCCGCGCACCATTTTCGCCGACAGCCGCGACGTCATCTGGTACACGGAGAAGGACGGCAACCGCTTCGGCGTCGTCGATCAGAACGCCTGGACGGTGCGCGACTGGACCATTCCGACGCGCGCTGCCTGGCCGCTGTCGCTGGCCGAGGACGACCAGGGCAATATCTGGTTCGCCGAGATGCGCGCCGACAAGCTCGCTAAGTTCGACCGCGTGCGTGAGACGTTCCACGAATACAAGCTGCCGGCCAATTCGGCGCCGTTCAAGATCCTGTTCGACGGACCGAAGCAGCAGTTCTGGCTCTCCACGGTGTTCGGCAACTCGGTGCTGCGCTTCGATATCAAGTCGGCTCAGACCAAGGCCGCCTACCGCATTCCGCACGACGGCGTCTGGCTGGGCGGCATCACGCGGCGCGCCGACGGCTGCCTGTGGGTGACCGAACAGTTCGGCAACCGCATCGACGAACTCTGCCTGCCGCAGAATGCGACCATGGATACCCATACGCCTCCCGAAAAAGACGCCCCATAACGGGCATGTGGAATGTGAAAGTCCATGAGCACGTCAAGCCAGTTCATTGCCGACCGTCTGCTGTTCGCGGGCTTGCCGTTCGGCGACTTGCGGCGCACCATTGACCAAGCGCAGGCGAGCCGCGAATGGCGGCGCACCTTCTGCGATCTCGCCGACACCTATGCGCAGCGCGCTCGCGCCGCGGCCGAAGCCGGCCACGGCCCCACCGCCTATGCCAACTGGCGCTGGGCGGCGATCGCGCTGCAAGGCGCAAGCTTCGAGCTTCACGTCGCGCCGGAGCGGCACCGCGATTGCACCGCGATCGAGGCCATTCGCCGCGAGGCCCGCAGCGCCTATCACGCCGCGCTGGCGCACCAGCCACGGCACAGCGCGCCGTGCCGCTCGGTGTCCATCGTCGCCGGCGGCGATCTGCTCGACGGCTATCTGAGCACGCCGGCCGGCGCCGAGGCCAAAGGTGTCGTGGTGGTCGTCAACGGTCTCGACTCGATCGCCGAGGTCGAATTGCAGGCCTTCGGTCACTGGTTCATCGAACGCGACCTCGCCGTGCTGGCGCTCAATCTGCCGGTCGATTTCATCCGCACGCCGCGCACCGCGCGGGTCGATGCCCGCGCCATGGTGCCGGCGATCTGCGACTGGCTGGAGCAGGACAGCGGCCTCGATTGCGAGGGCTGCGGCGCCTTCGGCGTCAGCTTCGGCGGCTATCTGGTGGCGCAGTTCCTGTCGTCCGATCCGCGCGTGCGCTGCGGCGCCGCGATTTGCCCGCCGGCCTGGATGGGCCCGTCGGAGCTCGCCATCGAACGCATCCGCATCATGTGGGCCTATGCCGTCGCGCGGCCGTTCGGCGATTTCGACGCGCTGGTCGATGCCATGCCCGACGTGCGCGAGCTGGCGCCGCCGCGCGGCGATCTAATGCTCTATGGCTGCGAGGGCGATCCGGTGTTCGGCGACGCGCACTTACGCGCCTACCGCGATTGGGGCGGCGACCGCGTCGATAACCGCATGATGCGTGCCGAGCATGTCGGTACCTCGCGCGTCACCGAATGGCTGCCCGACGTCGCGGACTGGATGGGTCAGTGCCTGTCCGGAGCGCGCGCGGCGGCGCGGCCGGCAAGGAGCTGACATGACCGTCGCCGCCCGCGTCATTCCCGCTCTCGGCCTACTGGCGCTGTTGCTGGCGTCACGCGCCGCCGCCGCGACCGAGATTGTCAAGATCACGGCGGATCCGGACGTCGCGGTGGTGCAGGGCTATTTCCGCGAATACGCGCTCGACAATCCGCGCAGCGGGCCGGCCATCGTCGCCGTCGACGAGGACGACGATGTCTGGGTGGCGATGGCGCGTAGCGGCAAGCTCGTGCAGTTCCGCAACGATCAGATGCAGAGCTACGACATCGGCCAGGACAGCCGGCCGGTGGCGCTGGTGCTCGGCACCGCGAAGAACGGCCATCCCGGCGTCATCTGGATCTCGGCGGCGTTCGACGAGAAGATCGTGCGCTTCGACAAGGCGACCAAGGCGATCCGCAAATATTCGCTCGGCACCGAGACGATGTGGCCGTTCATGATCGGTCTCGGCGCGAACGGCGAACTGTGGTTCAGCGAACGCGCCGCCGGCCGGATCGGCCGGCTCGATCCGGACAGCGGCAGGGTCGAACATTTCGATCTGCATTCGCCGTCGGCAGGACCCGCGGGGCTGGCGGTCGATCCGGCGAGCGGCATCGTCTGGTTCACGCAAGGGCAGACCGACCGCGTCGGCGCGCTCGATCCGAAAACTGGCAAAGTCACCGACTATATCATGGGTGAGGAAAGCACCGGCATGGTGTCGGGTCCCGCCGGGCTCGCGACCGACGGCAAAGGCGAGGTCTGGTTCAGCAAGCTCGAGGGCAAGATCGGCCACATCAGACCGGGCCACGACACG
Source organism: Pseudolabrys sp. (assembly GCA_029255525.1). Taxonomy (GTDB): domain Bacteria; phylum Pseudomonadota; class Alphaproteobacteria; order Rhizobiales; family Xanthobacteraceae; genus Pseudolabrys. The sequence continues at coordinate 1,925 of JANLJK010000216.1, read as the reverse complement.
ATCGAACTGATCGACGTGCCGGAGACGGCGCGCCGCCCGGCCGGCATCGCCATCGGACCGGACGGCGACGTCTGGAGCCTCGCGCTCGACGGCAACATGGCGGTGCGTTACGCGCCCGCGACGAGGAAATTCACGCTCTATCCGATTCCGACCGGCTCGCCCGATGTCGAAGCCGATGCGCCGCCGCGCGCCCGCACGTCGCGGCCGTTCGGCATTGCCTTCGACCGTCAGGGCAATCTGTGGTTCTCCGAACAATATACCGGCCAACTCGGCGTCCTGGCGCTGGCGCCGCCGCAGCTCGCGCTCGTATGGCCCCAGCGCGAAGTGAACCAGGCCGATCCGCTGGTGACCTTGCGGGCCTTCGACCGCGTCTCGGGGATCGACAAGATCGAATTTCGACTCGATGGCCGCGCGATAACGCTGTCGAACGGCCGTCTGCCCTTGTTCGGCGAGAAGCCCGGCCGTCATCGCCTCGAAGTGACGGCCGTCAACCGCGCCGGCTTTGCCGCGGTAAGCGCCGCCGACTTCACCTTCAATCCCGATGCCAGCACGATCGATGCCTTGCTCGGCAGCCTGCAACCGGCAACGCCGGCCGGGCGTGAGGCACTCAAGGCGGCACGCGCCAGCTTCGCCACATTGCCGACGGCGGAAGGCCGCCTGCCGGCGCTGCTCGCCGTGCTCGACGGCCTCGCCGCGCAACAGGCTGAGTTCTCCGGCTTCCCGCGCGGCTATGTCGCCGCGCTGATCGATCACTTCAAGGCGACGCAAGCCGGCCAGATCACCGTCAAGATCATCGATGACGCGCCTTACTTCGCGCCGGCCAATATCCGCATCCATGCCGGCTCGACGGTGACCTGGCGCTACGATCCGCCGATCCAGGGGCATGTGATGCCACTTTATCGCCAGCGTCTCGAGATCGTCGGCGAAGGCGTCACCTCGCCGCCGTTGCGCCCCGGCGAGAGCTTCGCCCACCGCTTCCTCCATGGCGGCCGTTTTGCCGTGGTCAATCGCGAGCGCAGCGACGCCAGGATCACCATCGAAGTCGTCGAGTAGGAGAATGTGTCGTGGCATCTGATGCACGATCGGTCGTCATTACCGGGCTCGGCGTCGTCTCGCCGGTCGGCGTCGGCAAGGAGGCGTTCTGGTCGGCGGTGAAGGCCGGTTGCAACGGCGTCTCCGCGCTGCCCGACCACATCAGCCGCATGATGCCTGGATTGCGGACCAAGGCGGCAGCCCGCGTGCCCGATCACCTGATCGATGTCCGCGCCAGCCGCCGCCACGGCCGTCCCGATGCGCTCGGCCTGATAGCGTTCCGCGAGGCGCTGCGCGACGCGCAGCTTCCGAGTCTCGCCAGAATGCGTAGCGCCATCGTCGTCGGCACCGCCATCGCCGACACCGCCGGCATGGAAGACAGCTTCGTGCGCATGGACGACGCCGGCGCGCTCGATTTCACCCGCGCGACACGCAACCTGTTCCAGTCGATGCACTTCCACACCACAGCCGCCAAATGGGCGCGGGTCTCGCGCTGCGAAGGCCCGAGCATCGTCGTCTCCACCGGCTGCACGGCCGGCATCGACGCTGTCGGCATGGGCTTCGATCTGATCCGCCAGGGCAGCGCCGATATCGCCGTCTGCGGCGCCACCGACGCACCGCTTACGCCCATCGTCTGCGCCGCCTTCGACGCCATCGGCGCCCTGAGCAAGCGGCGCGACAATGTCGAGCGCTCGTCGCGCCCGTTCGACCGCGATCGCGACGGGTTCGTGCTCGGCGAAGGCGCCGGCACCTTGGTGCTGGAGGCGCGCGACCATGCGCTCAGGCGCGGCGCGCCAATCTATGCCGAGGTCACGAGTTTTTCTTCGCTGAGCAACGGCTATCACATGACTGACCTGCCAGCAGACGGCGAGACGCTCGCCGCCTGCTTCGAC
>JANLJK010000215.1 GCA_029255525.1 Pseudolabrys sp. | reverse complement strand
AGCGTCGCTACCGCCAGATTGGCGCCGAGTTTCACCGTGCCGGTGTCGGGCTCGGACGCGCCGGTGAGCATGTTGATGAGGGTGGTCTTACCGCTGCCGTTGGGGCCGACGATGCCGATGCGGTCGCCGCGCTGGATGCGGATCGAGAAGTCGCTGACGATCGGCTGGTCGCCATAGCTTTTGCTAATCCCGGTTGCCTCGATCACCAGCACGCCCGACTGGCCCGCGGCGCCTGCGGTGATGTTCGCCTGTCCGGCCGTGCCGCGATAGGTGCGGCGCTGCTCGCGCAAGGCCTGCAGGGCACCGACGCGGCGCATGTTGCGCTTGCGCCGCCCGGTGACGCCGTAACGCATCCAGTGCTCTTCGGCGACGATCTTGCGGTCGAGCTTGTGCTGCTCACGCTCTTCTTCGGCCAGCAGCATGTCGCGCCATTCCTCGAAATGGGCGAAGCCGCGCTCGACGCGCCGCGTCGTGCCGCGGTCGAGCCAGACGGTCGAACGGGTCAAAGTCGAGAGGAAGCGCCGGTCGTGGCTGATCACGACCAGCGCGGTGCGGCGGCCGTCCAGTTCCTGCTCCAGCCATTCGATGGTGGTGAGGTCGAGATGGTTGGTCGGCTCATCGAGCAACAGGATATCGGGTGAGGGCGCCAGCACATGGGCGAGCGACACGCGGCGCGCTTCGCCGCCGGAGAGCGTATTGGGGTCCTCGGCGCCGGTCAGGCCGAGCTGCTCCAGGAAAGAGCGCGCGGTGTAGGTGTCGTCGGTCGGGCGAAGCCCTGACTCGACAAAGGCGAGGGTGGTGGCGAAGCCCGAGAAGTCCGGTTCCTGTGGCAAATAGCGCACCAGGGCGCCCGGCTGGACGAAGATGGAGCCCCGGTCGGGCTCGACCACCCCGGCGGCGATCTTCAGAAGGGTCGACTTGCCCGAGCCGTTGCGGCCGACCAGGGACACCCGTTCGCCGGTGGAAACGGACAGTTCCGCCCCCGACAAAAGCGGCGTGCCGCCAAACGTCAAGCCGATATCCTTGAGCTGGAGCAGAGGTGGGGCCATATCGCTTTGTCTTGCCGGAGGTAAATCGGGGCGCGGGGACGGGCCCCCGCGGCTGGGAGCCGTGTCGGTACAGGTCGCAGGCGCTGCCGTCAAAGCCGGAAGGCTTGGGATTCCGCCGGGTTCCCCCGGGAATGCCCCTGGTGCTGCCTTGGACCGGGGAGAGGGCGCAAAGTCCCCTCGGATCGCCCTTGCATTACAGCGCTCTATCATGCATTACAGCGCCGCGGCGGGCCAATATGGTCCGCCGCTTCCGCTTCTGGAGGAGTGTAGCTCAATTGGTAGAGCACCGGTCTCCAAAACCGGGGGTTGCAGGTTCGAGTCCTGCCACTCCTGCCAGGCGGCGATCCGGCCACAACCGGCGACAGGCTTTGAGTGGGCGCGGGCAAAGTCCCGGGCGGTGACGAGATAAGGTTGTGCGTTAAGACATAAAGAGTTGGAACTAGGACTTCATTGGATGGCAACGTCTCCGTTCAAGTTTCTGCAGGAAGTGCGCGAAGAAACGCGCAAGGTGACGTGGCCGTCCCGCAAGGAAACCATGATCACGACCGCCATGGTGTTCGTCATGGTGGCGGTGGCCTCAGTATTTTTCCTGGTTGCCGATCAAATCATCCGTCTTGCCGTTACCTTCGTGCTCGGCATCGGAAGCTAAGGTTTAAACGATGAGCGATACTGCCACGACCTCGACCCGCCCCAAGCGCTGGTACATCGTCCACGCCTACTCGAATTTCGAGAAGAAGGTTCAGGAGTCGATTCGCGAGCAGGCGAAGCAGCGCGGCCTCGAAGACCACTTCGAGCAGGTCCTGGTGCCGACCGAAACGGTCACCGAGATGCGCCGCGGCCGCAAGGTCAATGCCGAGCGCAAGTTCTTCCCCGGCTACGTCCTGGTGAAGATGGATCTGACCGACGAGGTCTTCCACCTCATCAAGAACACGCCGAAGGTTACCGGCTTCCTCGGCGCCGACAACAAGCCGATGCCGATCTCGGAAGCCGAGGCGCAGCGCATCCTGCAGCAGGTGCAGGAAGGCGTTGAACGCCCGAAGCCGTCGATCTCGTTCGAGGTCGGCGAGCAGGTGCGCGTGTCGGACGGCCCGTTCGCGTCGTTCAACGGCCTCGTCGAGGAAGTCGACGAAGCCCGTTCGCGCGTGAAGGTCGCGGTGTCGATCTTCGGCCGCGCCACGCCGGTGGAATTGGAATTCGGTCAGGTCGAGAAGATCTGACCTTGAGATTGTCGTCACCGGGCTTGTCACCGCAAGTCGGGTTTACCCGATTTGCGGCGATCTAGTCTGGCGGAACTCGGGCGAGCCCGAGTTCCGGTGTGACCCCGATAAATTGGCACGGTCGTGCCTTCCTAAGCGGGAGCCCGGGACAAGCCCGGGCGTGACAAGAGGTGAAATCGACGTGGGAGGTGAGGCGGCTTAGCCGGCTGTCAAAAACCGCACCACTAACGGAGTAGAGAGATGGCTAAGAAAGTAACTGGATTCCTCAAACTGCAGGTGCCCGCGGGCGCCGCTAACCCGTCGCCGCCGATCGGTCCGGCGCTGGGTCAGCGCGGCCTGAACATCATGGAGTTCTGCAAGGCGTTCAACGCGCAGACCCAGAAGATGGAAAAGAACACGCCGATCCCGGTGGTTATCACGACCTACCAGGACCGGTCCTTCACCTTCGAGCTGAAGACCCCGCCGGTGTCGTTCTTCCTCAAGAAGGCGGCCAAGATCGAAAGCGGCTCGAAGACCCCGGGTATCACGGGCGCTGGTTCGGTGACCAAATCTCAGATCAAGGAGATCGCCGAGCAGAAGATGAAGGATCTCAACGCCAACGATATCGAAGCGGCCATGAAGATGATCGAGGGCTCCGCCCGCTCGATGGGCCTCTCGGTGAAGGAGTAATCGGTCATGGCAATCGCAAAGCGTACCAAGGCCGCCCGCGAAGGTATCGATCGCGAGAAGACCTACACGATCGCGGAAGCGGTCAAGCTGGTGAAGGAACGCGCCAAGGCGAAGTTCGATGAGACCATCGAGATCGCCATGAATCTCGGCGTCGATCCCAAGCACGCCGACCAGATGGTTCGCGGCGTGTGCAACCTGCCCAACGGCTCCGGCCGCACCGTCCGCGTCGGCGTCTTCGCCCGCGGCGCCAAGGCCGATGAAGCCAAGGCGGCCGGTGCCGATCTCGTCGGCGCCGAGGATCTGTTCGAGAAGGTGAACGGTGGCGCGATCGACTTCGACCGCTGCATCGCCACCCCGGACATGATGCCGCTGGTCGGTCGTCTCGGTAAGGTGCTCGGCCCCCGCGGCATGATGCCGAACCCGAAGGTCGGCACCGTGACCATGGACGTCGCCGGCGCGGTCAAGGCCGCCAAGGGCGGCGCGGTCGAGTTCCGCGTCGAGAAGGCGGGCATCATCCACGCCGGCATCGGCAAGGCCTCGTTCACCGAGGAAAAGCTGGTGCAGAACATCATGGCGTTCGCGGACGCGGTGCAGAAGGCCAAGCCCCCGGGCGCCAAGGGCCACTACATCAACCGCGTGGCAATCTCGTCGACCATGGGTCCGGGTGTGAAGGTCGACGCGGCGACGCTGTTCGCGACGGAAGCCTAAGGTCCCCTCGTACAACATTGAATCGAAAGCCCGGCGTCGCTGACGCCGGGCTTTTTGTTTTATGGGCAGGCTCTCAGGCGCGCGCCCGATGAGCACCGCCTTTCGTTGTCAAAATCCGTGCGAGGACGGCGACTACGCGAGGATCGACCATCTGCGCCACGTTGAAGCGCATGAACGCGGATGCGGAGTGGGAGAGGCTGAAGACATTCCCCGGAGCGAACACGACGTCCTCGCGGAGCGCTGCGCGAGCGATGTCCGCCGCGTCGTGCCCGTCCGGCAGGCGGCACCACAGATAGAAGCCGCCGCGAGGCATGATCCAAGGGTGGACGCCAAATGCGGCGAGCTTCGCGGCCGTCTCGCGCCGCGCTTTCGAGAGGCGTCGACGAAGAGCATCCAAGTGCTTGCGGTAGCTGCCGTCACTCAAGGTGCCGAAGACCAGATCGGCGGCGACGGGACTCAGTCCGCCGAAGCTCGTCGCGACCTGAAGGTCGACCAGCGCCTCAATCCAATCGGCACGCGCCGCGATGTAACCGCAGCGGATCGAGGCGGACAGGGTCTTTGAGAAGCTGCCGATCCGGATGACGCGAGACAGGCCGTCGAGAGCCGCAAGGCGCGGCGAGGGGTCGGGCTCGAAGTCGGCGAATATGTCGTCTTCGACGATGATGAGGTCGTGGGCCGTTGCCGCGTTCAGTAGTCGGTGGGCCGTCTGCGGAGAGATCGTCGCGCCGGTCGGGTTGTGGAGCGCGGAATTGGTGATGTAAAGGCGTGGGCGATGCGCTGCCAGTGCCTCTACGAAAAAGGCCGGATCGGGTCCGGTTGGCGTATACGGCACGCCGACGACCTTCGCTCGATGGGCGCGCAGCAGGGCTTGAAAATTGAAATAGCAGGGATCGTCGACCAACACCGTGTCGCCGGGTTGCAGCAGGTATCGGCAGATCAGATCGATGGCCTGCGTACCCGATGAGGTAAGCAGGATCTGGTCTGCGCCCGCATCGATGCCTTCCTCCGCGAGCTGCCGGACCAGAAGCCGGCGCAGTGCAAGCGATCCGCGTGTGTTGCCGTAATCCGTCAGGACCGCGTCGTCGGCTCTGGCGAGGTTGCGGATGGCACGGCGAATGGCAGCGTTCGGCATCCAGTCGTTTGGGAGCCAGCCGCATCCGGGCTTGAGTATCTCCGGGGCAGCGT
>JANLJK010000214.1 GCA_029255525.1 Pseudolabrys sp. | reverse complement strand
GAAGGAATGCATGGCGGCGATCTATCTGCGCGACGGCCAGCCGATTCTGCCGCGCATGAAGATGTGGAAGCCACTTATTGCGGCGATTAACGGCTACGCGGTCGGTGGCGGGTTGGAGATCGCGCTCGCCTGCGACATGCGCATCGCCAGCAGTAACGCCAAGTTCGGCCTGACCGAGGTGAAGGTGGCGAGCCTCGCCGGTCTCAACGGCACGCAAATGCTGCCGCGGGCGCTGCCGCATGCGATCACGATGAAGATGCTGTTGACCGGCGACATGATCGCGGCCGACGAGGCCTTGCGATACGGCTTGGTCAGCGACGTGGTCGAGCCGGGCGCGCTGCTGGAGACAGCCGCGATGTATGCCGAGAAGGTGGCGAAGGCGGCGCCGCTTAGCGTGCAGGCCGCGAAGCAGGCGGCGGTTCTTGGGCAGGACATGCCGCTCGATCACAGCGTCCTGTTTGCGCATACGCTGTGGGGTATTCTGCGGGACACCGAAGACCGCAAGGAAGGCTTCAAGGCTTTCGCTGAGAAGCGCGAGCCGCAATGGCGTGGAGCTTGATGTTTGAGTGTCACAGTGGAAAAGGTCAATTTGCACCCACCGCAATTGGTGCTGACGAATTTTGTGCATGGCCGGAATGGTTATGAGCTTAGCCACGCTCGAGTCGATTGCGGCGACGTGCGCGGCGTTTGTCGATATACTTTTGTAAACCCAGACGTTCACGATATCGCGCTGGCTAACGCTTGAGGCTGGAGACCCATGAGGGGCTGTCTATAAGACGTTGACATGAATGACTGCGCCTCAATGCGAGGCGCGTCTGGTGGACTCGACATCTTTACGATAGTCGTGACTCCGCCTGATGAGTCAGGTATGCGCGTATGCGACTTCTTTGATATGGCTGCCTCACGAAGTGCTCCGATCTTGGTCGTTTGCACGCTTCGCTTACGCGGCCGTCGACCGCGTGCTTGTTTCGGCTCGGACCCATTCCGCGGTGTTTGCTAGTATCTGACGCCGAAAAAGGTCGACCTGCGGCAATATCTGCCCGGCATAGAAAGAAGCGCAAAGGTGGCGCTCCTCGGGGCTGGTCTTGCAGGCCCTGCTCATGAGCAGCCAGGCCCAGCCGAGGGCGAGTTTATAGACGAGCCGCAGGAAAGGGGTGGCTGCTGCAAGAGCGGCGTCACGCTCGGACTTGATCAATGGGCGCAGATGTTCAGCGCATTCGCGGCCCGAGGCGAGGGCTTTACGCATCTCAGCGACGAGTGTCGCGGGCACCTTGTCGTTCACCTGAGTCAGCTCCGCCTCGATCCGCTGCATGAAGTCGTCGAAGCCGCCACCGTTGAGCTTCCGCAGCAGGAGATCGATGGCCTGAATGCCGGTCGTGCCTTCATAGATCGGCAGAATACGGGCATCGCGATAGAGTCGCTCGACGCCCGTGTCGCGAATGTAGCCGTGACCGCCGTGGATCTGGATAGCGAGGTCGGTCACCTCGACCGCGGTCTCGGCGCAGCCGGCCTTGGCGACCGGCAGCAGGAACGCGGCGAGCCGCGCGGCCCGTTCGCGCTCGGCTGGATCGTGGCCGCTCTGCGCCAGATCGAGCTCTTTGGCGGTCTCGTAAACGAGCACGCGGGAAGCGTCGGTGAGGGTCTGCATCGTCAACAGAGTGCGGATGACATCGGGATGCTGCGCGATCGAAACCGTCGTGCCGTTGCGGCTCCCTTGCTGGCGCAGCTCAGCGTAAGACCGTGCTGCCTGCGTTGCCGCTCCGGCAATGCCGATGCCCTGAGCGGCCACTTCTAGCCGCATCATATTGATCATCGTGAAGATGGCCTTCAGGCCGTCCTGCGGCCCGCCCATCGGCAGCCCGATTGCATCGTCATATTGCATCACGCAGGTCGGGGAGGCCATCAACCCAAGCTTATGCTCTATGCGCTGTGCCGTCACAGTGCTGTTGCGCCGGGCATCGTTGAAGACGGGGACCGCGAACAGGCCGATGCCGGATGTGGCATCCGTGCGTGCCAGCGTCATCTGCAGGATGCCTTCGGCGAGTTGATGGTCGCCGAAGGAAATGAACATCTTGGTGCCGTTCAGGCGCCAGCTTCCATCGTCCTGCCGCCGCGCTCGCGTCTTGAGCAAGGCGACGTCTGAGCCGGCGCCGGGCTCGGTAATGCTGATCGTCGCGGCCCAGCGGCCCTCGATCAGCTTGGGCAGATACTCGGCCTTCGCCTTCTCGTCGCCATAGGCCGCGAGCACCGCGGCCGCGCCGCGCACCAGCAGCGGCAACATCGACACCGGTACGCTGGCGCCGCATACCATTTCGGTGAAGGCCGTCTGAATGAGCTGCGGCAGCCCATGGCCGCCGTCGGCCTGTGGGACGGCCAGGCCGAGCCAGCCGCCGTCGACGTAGCCCTTCCAGATGTTGGCGAACGCATGTGGCAAGCGCACGCGTCCGTCAGAGAAAGCGCAGCCTTCGGCGTCCATCGCCGCCGCGTGCGGCGAGATCTGCTCGCGCACGAAATCGGCGCCGTTTTGTAGGATATCCCGCGCGAGCGCCGCATCGAGATCAGCAAAGCCGGCGCGGCTCGTGAGATCACCGAGCCCGGTGACGTTTTCCAGCGTGTCGAGGATGTCCGTGATCGGCGGGGCGTAACTCATTCCGATAAGGCCTTGTTGTGTTTTGTTCAATGAAGCCTGTTCATCTAGGCGGCGATTCTACACGCTGAGATACCGGGTCAACCTCGTTGTGTCGGCGTGGAGTTCTTCGCCTCGGCCTTCGAGCGCGATCTGCCCCTTGACCAGGACGATGCACCGATCCGCCAGTCGGCAGACGGAGCGATAGTCCTTGTCGACGACGATACTGGCGATCCCGTTCCGCCGGATTTCATGCAAGATCGACCAGATCTCTTTGGCGACGAGCGGAGCAAGCCCCTCCGTCGCTTCGTCGAGGATGAGTAGATCGGGATTGGTCATGAGTGCCCGTCCGATGGTCAGCATCTGCTGTTCGCCGCCGGAGAGTTGCGTGCCGCCGTGGTCGAGGCGCTCCGCCAGCCGCGGGAACGTCTCGAGCACGCGTTCGTAGGTCCAGTCGCGATTGCCATTGAAGCCGCGGCGTGCGGCCATGACCAGATTTTCCCGCACCGTGAGATTGCCGAAAATGCCGCGCCCTTCGGGGACATAGGCTATCCCGGCCCGTGCGATGGCGTCCGGCGTGCAGTTCATCATGTCCGCACCGCGCACGCGCACTGCACCCGATCGCTGCCGTACGATTGCCAGGATCGACCGCAGCAGGGTGCTCTTGCCCATGCCGTTCCGTCCCATCAAACCGATACATTCTCCTGGATGGACCGCAAAGGTGACGCCATGCAGGACATGGCTTTCCCCATAAAAGGCATGGAGATCCTGCGTCTCGATCAAAGCGGCGCTATGCATGGTCGTCGGTGCCGAGATAGGCGCCATGGACCGCGTCGCTGTTGTGAATGTCATTCGGCGTACCGCTTTCGAGCTGCTGGCCATTCACCAGAACGGTGATGCGGTCCGCGAGCTGAAAGACCGCGTCCATATCGTGCTCGACCAGCAGAATGCCGTGATCGCGCGCAAGGCTCCTGAGGAGTTCAACCATCAGCGCCGATTCATCGGCGCCCATGCCGGCCAGGGGCTCGTCCAGCAGTAGCACCGACGGTGTGGTCGCCAGGCACATCGCGATTTCGAGCTGGCGTTGCTCGCCATGGCTGAGCGTCGATGCAATTCGCTCGGCGCGATGGTCCAGGCCCGCGGCCGCCAGCGCGGTCCAGGCGCGCTCGTTCAGTATTTCGTTGCGCGACGCACGACGGATGAAACGCATCGACGTCGGCAGACGGGATTGTGCGGCCAGACGGGCGTTCTCGAAGACGGTGAACGGCAGGAAGACGTTAGTCTTCTGATAGGTGCGGCCGATGCCTGACTGCGAGACCTGATAGGTAGTGTAATTGGTCGTGTCGCGACCGTCGATGTAGATGCCACCGCTCGTCGGCCGGAGCTCGCCTGAGAGAAGGTTGATCAAAGTCGATTTGCCGGCGCCATTGGGACCGATCAAGGCGTGGATCTCGCGCGGCCGAACCTCGATCGAAATATCCGACACGGCAGCGAGACCGCCGAAGCGCTTGCAAAGCCCCTGTGTCCTGAGTTGCACCGCGCTCATGTCGTGGAGGTCCGTTCTCGTGTCGATGCCGCCGGCTTGGTCCGCGTGCGTTCGCGGGCGGCGGAAAACGCTGTAAAGCCGCCGGCCAAGCCGTGCGGCAGCTTGATGACCGCCAGAATAATGATGCCGCCCATCAGCAGCAGCCAATGCTGCACCAGCTCGGAAAGGAACTCTTGGAGCAGGACGAGCGCGAAGGTGCCCAGGATGGCGCCGGACAGCGTGCCCATGCCGCCGAGGATCACCATCATCAATGCCTGCGCCGACTGGTGCCAGCCGAGGAAGGAAGGGTTCACGAAGCCGAACTGCGCCGCCGAAAGATAGCCCGATAGTCCGGCAAAAGCGCCGGCAATGACGAAACTGACCAGCTTGTAGCGAAATGTCGCATAGCCCAGGGAAAGCATTCGCCGCTCGTTCGTTCGGATTCCGAGCAGCGTGCGGCCGAACAGCGAGTGCAACATGACGCGCAGCGCGCCGTAGCAGAGTGCCATGACGACGAGTGCCAAGAGGTAGAAATTGAAGATCTTCTCGAGGTTGAGGAGATCGAAGTCGAAAAGCCGTAGTTCGGGCTTGGCGTAGATATAGACTCCGTCGGAGCCGCCCGAGAACTTCCCGTCGTGAAAAATGTAATAGACCGTCTGCTCAAAGGCTAGCGGGACCATGATAAAGTAAACGCCGCTGGTGCGCA
>JANLJK010000213.1 GCA_029255525.1 Pseudolabrys sp. | reverse complement strand
CTTCCTCGCCAGCCACGACCAGTAGGCGCCGCTGTGGGACAAGGCGCGGCGACCCGACGACCCGCCGATCACAGTCAACCGCACCGACCGCGTCGGCGACGACCTGCCGCGCGTGCTCGGCGACTACGCAATCGCCCTCGACGACCACTCTTATATGCCGACCGACCTGGTGGCGCAGTGTCCACACCTCAAGCACATCGTGTTTCTCGGCACCGGTGCCGCGAGCTACATGAACGTCGCCGAGCTGAAAGAGCGTGGCATCGCCGTGCACACCATCAAGGGCTATGGCGACACGGCGGTCGCCGAGCACACCATTGCCCTGATGTTCGCGGCCGCGCGCGATATTGCCCGCATGGACCGCGACGTGCGCGGCGGCGTCTGGACGCCGCAGGAGGGCGTGCAACTCCTCGGTAAGACATTGGGCGTTATCGGCCTCGGCGGCATCGGCGCGGAGGTGGCGCGCATCGCCAAAGGCATCGGCATGCAGGTGATCGCTTATAATCGCACGCCGCGGCCCGATGCCGGCATTCGCCAGGTTGATATCGACACATTGCTGGCGCAATCCGACGTCGTCTCGCTCAATCTCGTGCTCAATGACGACACCCGCGGCTTTCTCTCGGCGGATCACCTCACACGCATGAAAAAAGGGGCTCTGCTCATCAATACTGCGCGCGGCGCGCTGGTCGACGAGACGGCGCTGATCGCCGCCCTAACGAGTGGGCACCTCCGGCATGCCGGGCTCGACGTATTCCACAACGAACCGCTCAAGGCCGACCATCCGCTCGCCAAGCTGCCCAACGTCACGCTGACGTCCCACGCCGCGTTCCGCACCGAGGAAGCGTCGCTGACGCTGCTGCGGCGGGCTATCGACATCGTCAAAACAATTGTGGCCTAGCGACGCATTGCGCCGCCCCTGTTTCCCCGCCACAATGCAAAAAACAAAAGTGGGGGAAGCAAGTGAAGCCGGCGCCATTCGCCTATCATAAGGCGCGCTCGCTCGAGGATGCGGTGGCCTTGCTCGCCGCGCATAAGGATGCGCGGCTCCTCGCCGGCGGCCAGAGCCTGATCGCCACCCTCAATATGCGGCTGTCGGCTCCATCTGCGCTCATCGACATCAACGGCATCGACGGCCTCGACCGCATCGACCTGAAAGATGGCATGGTCGAGATCGGCGCGCTGGTGCGGCATGCGCAGGCCGAGCACTCCGACGTCATTGCCAAGCATGCGCCATTGATCGCGCTGGCGCTGCCGCACATCGCCCACCCCGCTATCCGCAACCGTGGCACGCTCGGCGGCTCGGTCGCCTTCGCCGATCCGGCGGCGGAATTGCCGGCCTGTCTGTTGGCGCTCGGCGGCGAGGTGGAGGCCACCGGGCCCAAAGGCAAACGCAGCATCAAGGCCGACGACTTCTTCAAAGGATTATTCGAGACGGCATTGGCGCCGGACGAGGTCTTGAGCGCGTTACACCTGCCGGCAGCGAAGGCCGACACGCGCGTCGGCTTCGCGGAACTGGCGCGGCGGCACGGCGACTATGCCATCATTGGTCTCGCCGCGCGCGCACGCGCCGATAGCGGCAAGCTCGCCGATGTGCGGCTGGCTTACTTCGGCGTCGGCGACACGCCCATCCGTGTGCGCAAGGCCGAAGCGGCTCTCGCGCAAGGCAGCGTCGACGACGCTATCGCCGCGCTCGACCTCGCGCCCCATGACGATGTGCAGGCTACCGCCGACACCAAGAAGCATCTCGCCGGCGTGCTGCTCAAACGCGTGGCGACGCAATTGATGGAGGCGCAGCGATGAGCGACATGACCCTCGACATTTCCCTTACCATCAACGGCGAACCGGTCGCCGAGCGCGTCGAGGCGCGTACGACCCTGGTCGACTTCCTTCGCGACGGCCTGGGGCTGACCGGCAGCCATGTCGGCTGCGAGCATGGCGTCTGTGGCGCCTGCACCATGCGAGTGAACGGCGAGATCGTGCGCGGTTGCCTGATGCTGGCCGTGCAATGCGACGGCGCCACAGTGGAGACCATCGAAGGCTTGTCCGACTCGGGCGAAGTCGCCGACCTGCAATTGGCTTTCGAGCAGCGCAATGCCTTGCAATGCGGCTTCTGTACGCCCGGCATGGTCGCGACCGCGCAGGATTTGTTGAAGCGCGTCGTGATGCCGAGTCGCGCGGAAATCCGCGAGCACATCTCCGGCAATTACTGCCGCTGCACCGGCTATCACGCCATCGTCGATGCCGTCGAAGCGGTGGCGAAACAACGTTCCTCTTCGTCATTCCGGGGCGCGGCCGAAGGCCGCGAACCCGGAATCCAGATGCTCTCGCATGCATCTCTGGATTCCGGGTCCGGCGCTGCGCGCCGTCCCGGAATGACCGGAGATAAATGACCATGAAAATCGTCGCCGACTTCCCACCCGTCCTCACCGCGCTCGACCGGCCGAACTCCTATATCGGCCGCGCCGTGCCGCGACCCAATCTGCAGCGACTGACCCAAGGCCGCGGCCAATACGTCAGCGACATCACCCTGCCCCGCATGGTGCATGTCGCTTATGTGCGCTCGCCGCATGCGCATGCGCGCCTCGTGACGATCGCGACCGACGCCGCCAGGAAAGCGCCCGGCGTCGTCGCCGTCGTCACCGGCGCTGAACTCGCCAAAGTGATGACGCCCTGGGTCGGTGTGCTCACGCATCTCAAGGGCCTGAAGTCTGCACCGCAGCATCCCATCGCCGTCGACCGCGCCTGCTGGCAGGGCGAAGCGGTCTGCGCCGTGGTCGCGCGCACGCGCGCGCAGGCCGAGGACGCCGCCGAACTGGTCGAGATCGTCTATCAAGAGCTCCCGGCCGTCGTCGATGCCGAGACCGCGCTCGATCCCGCCACGCCGCTGATACACCAGAGCCTTGGTGACAATCTCTGCTTCGAGCGCAAGCTCGACGTCGGTGCGGTCGACCAAGCCTTCACTGAGGCCGACGCCGTAGTCGAGACCACTTTCGTCTGCGGCCGCCACACAGGCGTCACCAACGAGCCACGCTCGATCGTCGCCGATTGGAACGCCGGCGAGCAGCGCCTGACCGTGTACCAGGGCACACAGGCGCCGCACATGATGCAGGACCTGTTCGCCAAACACCTGAACCTCGGTCATGAACAGGTGCGCGTGCTGACCAAGGACGTCGGCGGCTCCTTCGGCATCAAGGTGCACACTTACGCCGACGAGATGGCGACGGTGGCGCTCGCCAAGCTATTGAAAAGGCCGGTGAAATTCGTCGCCGACCGCATCGAGAGCTTCGTCACGGACATCCATGCCCGCGACCACCGCATCAAGGCCAGGATCGCCGTCAAACAGGACGGCACCATCACCGCCTTCGAGATCGACGACCTGACCGGTATCGGTCCCTACTCGGTTTACCCGCGCACCTCGGGCATCGAGGCCAACCAGGTGGTGAACCTGGTCGGCGGCCCGTACAAATGCCCGAACTACCGCGCCCAGGCGCGCGTCGTGTTCACCAATAAGAACGTGATGTGCCAGTACCGTGCCGTCGGCCATCCGATCGCCGTCGCGGTGACTGAAGGCCTCGTCGAGCTTGCCGCCGCCAAGATCGGCATGGACCCTTTGGAACTGCGCCGCCGCAATCTCATTGCCGACGACGCCTATCCGACGCAGTCGGCCTCCGGCCTGAAATTCGAGCTCTTGTCGCACCACGAAGCGCTGGCGCATCTCGACTCGATGATGAACTACGCCGGCTTGCGCGCCGAGCAGAAGCGCTTGCGCGAACAAGGCATCTATCGCGGCATCGGCTTTGCGAGTTTCATCGAGGTCACCAACCCCTCCGCCGCCTTCTACGGCGTCGGCGGCGCGCGCATCACCTCGCAGGATGGCGCCACCGTGAAGCTCGACGCGCAGGGCACGATCTCGATCCACTCCGGCGTGACCGAGCAGGGCCAGGGCACCGAGGCGGTGCTGGCGCAAGTGGTCGCCTCCTCCTTCGGCGTGCCGCTTGAGCGCGTACGCGTCGTCATCGGCGACACCGACAACACGCCCTATGGCGGCGGCACCTGGGCCTCGCGCGCGGCCGGCATCGGCGGCGAAGCAGCCTGGCAGGCCGGCAAGGCGCTACGCGAGAACGTGCTGGTCGTCGCGGCTGCGATGTTGCAAGCCAAGCCCGAGGATCTCGATATCCGCAATGGCGTCGTGGTCGACAACGCCACCGGCACCGAACGCCTGCCGCTCGAGGAACTCGCCCGCGTCGCCTATTTCCGGCCGGACACGTTGCCGGCCGGCTTACAGGCCGAGTTGATGGTGACGCGGCATTATGTGCCGCGCGGCTGGCCCTTCGCCTTCACCAACGGCATCCAGGCGAGCTATCTGGAGGTCGACACCGACACCGGCTTCGTCAAACTGCTGAAGCACTGGTGCGTGGAGGACTGCGGCACCATCATCAATCCTCAATTGGTCGACGAGCAGATCCGTGGTGGCGTGGTGCAGGGCATTGGCGCTGCTTTGTTCGAGCAATGCCTTTACGACGAGCGCGGCCAGATGCTCAACGGCAACATGGCGGACTATCTGGTGCCGATGGCGGTGGAGATGCCCGACATCGAATGCGGCCATGTCGTCTAGCCCACGGCCGACAGCGAACTCGGCGCCAAGGGCGCGGGCGAAGCCGGCACCGCCGGCGCGCCGGCCTCGGTGATGAACGCCATCAACGACGCGCTGCGGCCGCTCGGCGCCCAGCCGCTCACCGACATGCCGTTCACGCCGGACAAGATTCTAAGGGCGTTGGGGAAGGTGTGACGGCTTCTTATCCCTCCCCCGCAGGGGGAGGGTGGCGAGCCAACGGGTCCGCGCGAAGCGCGGCCCGATGATAAACTC
>JANLJK010000212.1 GCA_029255525.1 Pseudolabrys sp. | reverse complement strand
GTGCCGGCCGCGCCCACGCAAAGTGCGCCGCAGCACGGTGAAATAAACGCAGCCGCTATTCGGCGCCCCCTGCCCCGTCGCCGGTCTGGGCGGGCCTGTTCCTGCTCTCGCACGAAAGCGCTAAGAAAGCCGTCCGCTAGCACGGCACAAGAAAGGGAGCGAAACGATGGACGTGACGAAACTGCGCCGGGTGGTCACCGGACACGATGCGCAAGGTCGCGCCAAGGTGCTGATCGACGAGACGGTGAAGAACGCCGCCCAGACGCGGCCGGGCGCGATCGCCACCGTGATCTGGACCAACGAAGACTTTCCGGCCGACAATGACGGCAGCGACGATCCGTCGGGCAAGAAGATCGGCACCACGATCCCGAATGGTGTGGTGTTTCGTGTCGTCAGCTTCGGCCCCGGCGTCGCGCCGCGCAACCACCGCACCGACTCGATCGATTACGCCGTGATCATGTCCGGCGAGATCGACATGGTGCTCGACACCGAAACCGTGCGCCTGAAGGCCGGCGACGTCATGGTCCAGCGCGGCACCATTCACAACTGGATCAACAACGGCACAGAGCCCTGCGTCATCGCCTTCACATTGGTGTCGGCAAAACCGGTGACGGCCGGCGGTAAGGTGCTCACCGCGCACGGCTAGGCGTCAGCGGTCCAGTTCAGGATAGCACCGGAATATCCCGCTTTCGTTGAACGGAATCCGCCGCTTTGACGCGAGATACGCCTTGATGCCCGGCCGTTTGGCGACGCGGTCATGCACATCGACGAGACCGGGGATGTCGCGTTCGATGCGCTTCATGCCCTTCGGGAAGGCGTAGCGCAGGCCCTCGACGAGCTGAAACATCGACAGATCGATATAGGTGCATTTGCGCCCGAGCAGCCACGGCCCGCCGCTCTTCTTCAGCACGTGCTCGAAATAGCCGAGATATTTCGGTGCGCGCTCCTCCAGGAAACCCTGCGCATAGCGCTTCGCCTCCGGCTTCTGATCCTCGTAATAGAGGCCGGAGCCGACCGGGTGATGCGTGTCGTGAATCTCCTTGATGAAATCCGTGACCGTCAGTTGCAACTGATGCAGCCAGAGCCGGCCTGCTTCATCGCGTGGCGACAGCTTCAGCTTCGGCCCGAGATAGAACAATATCTCGGCGACCTGCGCGACGACGAGCTTGCCCGCCTTCAGGAACGGCGGCGCGAAAGGCGGCCGCTTCTCGCGCGCCCCTTGCATCATCGTCATCATCCGCTCGGTGCCGCCGCTCTTGCGCGCGACGTCATCGTAGGCCGCGCCGGCATCCTCCAGCGCGAGACGCACGAACTCGCCGCGGCCCTGGATCTCGGCCCAGTAAAACAGTTGGTATCGCATCGCGCGCACCTCCCCAGCCTTGGAAAAAGATTGCTGCAGCTTAAGGATAACCTGCAACAGGGCTGTCACATAATCGCCATAGCGTGTCGCCGGGGAATTCTTTGCAGGAGCCAGCCATGCGCACTTACCTGACGCTCGCCTTTCTGACCGCGAGCGCGTTGACGCCCGCCGCCGCGCAGACCATCTACCCGATCGACCGCGCCGATATTCTCGCCGGTTCGCAGTTCGACTTCAAAGTCGAATATCCCGGCCTGCAGCAGGCCGACGGCGTGCGGGTGACCATCAACGGCGAACCCTATGCCAAGGTTCTCGGCCGATCCGCGACGTTCGTCGAACGCGAAGAAGGCAAGGACCAGTCGGCCCTGATCCTGCGCGACGTCGCGCTCAAGCCCGGCACCTACAAGGTCGAGGCCGGCGCCAGCACCGTCACCTGGAACGTGTTCGCGACCGGCCCGCGCAAGGCCAAGAATGTCATCCTGTTCGTCGGCGACGGCATGTCGGCGGCGCATCGCATCGGCGCCCGCTTGCTGTCCAAGGGCATCGACCAGGGCAAGAGCCTCGGCAAGCTCGCCATCGATGACATGCCGCAGATGGCGCTGGTAGCGACCGCCGGCAGCGATTCCATCATCACCGACTCGGCGAATGCCGCGAGCGCCTTTGCGACCGGCCATAAGTCCGGCGTCAATGCCATGGGCGTCTATCCCGACCGCACCGCCAATCCGTTCGACGATCCGAAGGTCGAGCCGATCGCCAAGCTCCTGAAGCGCCGGATGGACCTCGCCGTCGGCATCGTCACCAACACCGAAATCGAGGATGCCACGCCGGCCGCGATGGCAACCCATACGCGCCGCCGCGCGACCTACGACCAGATCGTCGAGCAGTTCTACGCGGTGAAGCCGGACGTGCTGATGGGCGGCGGCCTTGCCAATTTCCTGCCGAAGGAAGCCGCCGGCTCCAAGCGCAAGGATGGCACTGACTACGTCGCCAAGTTCAAGGAGGCCGGCTATCGCTACGTCACCACGGCCGGCGAGCTCGACGCCGCGCGCGGCGATGCCTCGACCGGCAAGCTGCTCGGCCTGTTCAATCTCGGCAACATGGACGGCGTGCTCGACCGCCGCTTCCTGAAAGGCGGCACGGTCAAGAAGTTCCCCGAGCAGCCGGACCTGACCGATCAGGTCAAAGCCTCCCTCACTGTGCTGTCGAAGAACCCGAACGGCTTTTTTCTGATGGTCGAATCCGGGCTGATCGACAAATACGCCCATGCGCTCGATTTCGACCGCGCCGTCTACGACACCATTATGCTCGACAACGCGGTGCGCCAGACCAAGGAATGGGCGAAAGCCCGCGGCGACGACACGCTGATCCTAGTTGTGTCCGACCACAACCACCCCAACAGCCTGATCGGCACCGTCAATGACGACATGAGCACGACGCCGAACGTCGCCATGCGCGAGCGCATCGGCGTCTACGAGAAGGCCGGCTTCCCCGATTATCCGAAGCCGGATGCCGACGGCTATCCGAGCCGCGTCGACGTCAATCATCGCATCGCGATCTTCTCGGCGGCGCTGCCGGATCACTACGAGACGTTCCGTCCCAAGCTCGATAACCCGAACGCACCGACGGTGGCCGGCAAGGAAAAGGGCACCTACGTCGCCAACGAGCAATACAAGGACGTCCCGGGCGCCTTCCTGCGGCTCGGCAATCTGCCGGCCATGATGAATGCCAGCGTCCATTCCGGCGAGGACGTGATCCTCACCGCCACGGGCCCGGGCAGCGAGCGAGTGCACGGCTCGATGGACAATACGGAAGTGTTCCGGGTGATCGTCGACGCGCTCGGCGTTGCCAACGGCGAATAGACCAGCGTCAGCCCGCGATCAAACGGACTGACGCGTCGCCTGGGGCTGGCCGTTCGCCGATCACGCGGTTGCGGCCAGCCGCTTTCGCTTGATAGAGCCGCTTGTCGGCCACTTCGAACAGCGCGTCATAGTCGGTTGCGTCGCGCGAACAGGTGGCGATGCCGATGCTCACGGTCAGCCGCGCTTCCGCCTCCGCCACCGAAGCGCCCGCGACCCGGCGGCGGATGCGCTCGCCCAAACCCAGCGCGTCGTCGACGTTCACGCCGTCGGCGATGACGACGAACTCCTCACCGCCGAAGCGGTAGGTGAAATCCGACACCCGCGCACCGGCCATAATGTCGAGCGCGATACGTTTGAGTGCCTTGTCGCCGGCCGCGTGGCCGAAGCGGTCATTGAAGTTCTTGAAGTGGTCGATATCGACCAAGAGCAGCGCCAACGGCCGCCCCGCCGCGGCCGCGTGCTCGACGGCACGCCGGCCATGCGCCTCCAGCGAATGACGGTCGAGCGCGCCGGTGAGCGCATCGCAGCCGGTGCGCGCCAGAAGATCCTCATAGCGCTCGCGATAGGTCAGCGTATCGAAGATGTCCCAGATCTTCGGCGCGTCTCCCCGCCGTCTAAGTGGCCGCTCGAAGTAGATGAGGTAGACCGCGGCCAGCCCACTGTAGAGCGCAACCGCCCCCATCTTCGCCACCCAGCCGCCGACCAGCACGCCCAGCCCTGCCCCGGTCAGCATATGCAAGCCGACAAAGAACGCCGCCTGGTCGAAGGTGAGCACCAGCGCCGCGCTCATGAGCAAGCGCGGAAACACGCGGTCGCCGAACCAGACACGCGAGCGCTCGTAAAGCAGGATGATGATGATGCAATCGAAGAACAGGATCGCTGTTCCCCACACCATCAGCGCGCCCATTTCGTCGAGGAAGCCGAAGTCGGCGGCGCGGCCGGGCGCCAGCGACACCAGCTCGTGATGACGCATGACGAAGGCCAGCACGAACAGCAGCACGTTGCCGAGCAGAAGGCCGTAGATCGGCTGGCGCACCACCACCGCGTCCTCGCGGATGTAGAGCAGCAGCAACATCATCAACTTGCCGGTGAACAGCACCGTCGAGCCTGGCGAGGTGACGACACCAAACGGCAGCGGGATGTAAAGGATGCTGGCGAGATAGGTCTCGAGGAAGTGCATCACCCCGAGGGCGCAGAAGAAGGCGCCAAGGCCGATGCGGGTGCGCGCGCGCAACAGCGCGGCGAGCGCGACAAAATAGATGAGCGCATCACCTGCGAGCAGTAGGACGTTGTTGATCTCAGCCATCGCGCCGTCGGTGCCAAGCCAATGAGACGTAGCACCGAACCCCCGCCCAGTTCCCGCAAATCCGTACGACGAAAGCCTTAACAATCCAAGGGGCCAACCTACCAAGAGGCCGCCCGATTCGCTGCAAATGCCGGCGAGAAGGCAGAGTGCCCACCCTCTCCCGGTTCCAATTGCGAAGTTATCGAGTGTTAACGGCTAGTTGGCGGCGAAGCAGTACAGTAGTCCGTCGCCGCCCGTGCTGCGCAGGTCCGCCTGGCTGCAGCCGCCTTCCGGCCCGCGCGACGGATGCGACGAGTTCCATGATTTCGCCGGCGGCTCTTCGTTGAGGCCGGTGCGGTCGGAATGGCCGACCATCGCCGCGCCTTGCGTCGACG
>JANLJK010000211.1 GCA_029255525.1 Pseudolabrys sp. | reverse complement strand
TTCGACGGCCTGCGCCGCTAAAGTGCCGGCATGGCCGGCGATCAGGGTGGCGACGTGAGAGAGGCTTTGAGACATATGCGAAAGGCGCTGCGTGATTGAGGCCGTGCTTATTGCAGGACCGACCGCCAGCGGCAAGTCGGCGCTCGCCATGCGCCTGGCCGAGCGGATCGGCGGGGTCGTCATCAATGCCGATTCGATGCAGGTCTACCGCGACCTGCGCATCATCACGGCGCGCCCGACAATTGCCGAAGAAGCGAGCGTTCCGCATCGGCTCTACGGCCATATCGATGCCGCGGAGAACTATTCAGTCGGGCGCTGGTGCCGCGACGTCGCGGCGGTGCTGGAGGACCTGCGCCGCCGGGGCGTTATGCCGATCCTGGTCGGTGGTACCGGTCTCTACTTTAAGGCGGTGCTGACCGGGCTTGCGGCCGTGCCGGCGATTCCGGACGAGATCCGCGCGCAGGTGCGCGGACGCCTCGCAGAGGAAGGCGCGCCGGCGTTGCATGCCGAGTTGATGCAGCGCGATCCCGTCACGGCGCAACGGCTGATGATCAACGACCGCTCGCGCATCTCGCGCGCCCTTGAAGTGGTGCTGGCGACCGGACGACCTTTGAGCGATTGGCATCGCGAGGGGCTGCCGCCTTTGATCGACACCTCCAAAGCGGCGAAAGTCTTCATCACCTGCGAGCGGAAAGAACTGGTGTGCCGGATCGAAGCGCGATTTGGCGCCATGCTCGACGCCGGCGCGCTGGACGAAGTGCGGGCGCTCGCGGCGCGCCACCTCGATCCTTTGCTGCCGGCGATGAAGGCGCATGGGGTGCCGTGGCTCATCCGCCATCTCAGGGGTGAGATATCGCTTCAGGAAGCGGCGGCTGGCGGCGTGATGGACACCCGCCGCTATGCCAAGCGTCAGGTCACCTGGTTTCGCAATCAGATGAAGGATTGGACCTGGGCACCGCCGGAAGAAGCGTTTGCGGCGCTGATAGAGGCGCGCTGAGCATCTAACGCCTGTCAAAGCGCGGCGGCAAAGGGCCGGCCCGGCACGTCGGCGCAGAGCATTAATAAACAACAATATCGTGTGTTTACTCAATTCTAGGTGGCAGTTCAGGTGTTCTTAACGCCTGAGGCATCAAATCGCGGGAATCTTACGTTAATTGTTCTCGCTGCCGGAAGATCGAGATGGCTTACGCCCTTCATAAGATTTCCACGCGGATCACTGCCGCCTTTGCCCTTGCCATGCCGATTGCCTTCTGGGCCCTCGGCAGCAACACCATCGATGCCTTCCACGCCTATCGGCAGGCCGAAACGGTCGCCAAGCAGAATGCCGCGGCCAATGCGCTGATCGCCGGGGTCTATGAGATCCTGATCGAGCGGCAATATGTGAACAACGCGCTCAAGGCCGCCACTCCGGCGTCGCCCGAAGACATTGCTAATATCGAGAAGCGGCGCGCCGCGGCAATGACCAGGATCCAGGCGGCCTATGCCGACCTGAAGCAGCAGGATTTCTCCGGCAAAGCGGATGCGATCGCTGCGTTCGAGAAGTCGCTCGAGCAGGCGACGCTCTATCGGCGTAACTCCGATGCCGCCATTCGGCAGGACAAAGCGGTGCGCGATGCCGAGACCGTGAAGAACAGCTACGCGGTGCTGTCCTCATTCGTGAGGACGACGCAGCAGCTATGGAACGGCGTGCTGCGCAACGCCAGTCAACTCGATCCGGAGGTTGGCCGCCTCGGCACCATCAAGGTGCTGGCCTGGAACATGCGCGAGACCGCCGGCCAGGAACGGGCGGCGCTCTCCGAGTCGATGACGGCGAAGACGCCGCTCTCCGTTGACACCCTTGCGCGCATCAAGACGATCCGCGCACAGGTCGCGCAGATGTGGATGCTGCTGCAGGTCAACCTCAGGCAGGACGAGCCGGCCGCTCTGATGAAAGGCCTGCAATCGATCAAGGACGGCTATTTTGCCAAGTTCCAGCCGCTTGCCGAACGGATGCGCCAGGCCTCGGTTGAAAGCGCGGCCTATCCGCTGGCTTTGCCGGCCTGGATCGAGACGTCGACCAATCTGCTCGCCACCATTCTGGACGTGATGTACGGCGCCGACGAGGCCAGCGAGCGCTATACGGCCGATCTGCGGCAGGCCGCGATGAACAGGCTCGTCCTGAACGGAAGCCTTCTCGCGCTCGGTATTCTGTTGCTTGTCGGCGCTGCCGTATTCTCCGTCTTGACGGTCGCGCGGCCGCTCCAGGCGCTGGCGCCGCCACTGACGGCATTGGCGGAAGGCAATCTCTCGGTCGACGTGCCGGGCCTCCGGCGCAAGGATGAGATCGGCATCATTGCCCGCGCCATCGACGGCATGGTGCAGCGCATGAGCGGGGTGATCGGCGAAATCCATTCCGCGGCGCGTGAGGTCAGCAGCGCCGCGGGCGAGATTTCGACGAGCACGTCCGACCTGTCGCAGCGCATCGAGGAGGAGGCCGCGAGCTTGGAGGAGACCTCGGCATCGATGGAAGAGATTTCGACCATGGTGCGCCAGAACGCCGAAAACGCCACGCGCACCAATCAGTCCACGGCCGAGGCCCGCGCCGTCGCCGACCGCGGCGGCGAGGTCGCCGCCAAGGCGGTGAAGGCGATGGCGCGCATCGAGGAATCCTCGGGCAAGATTGCAGACATCATCGGCGTCATCGACGAGATCGCGCGGCAGACGAATTTGCTCGCGCTCAACGCGGCGGTGGAAGCCGCGCGCGCGGGTGAGGCTGGACGCGGCTTCGCGGTGGTGGCGTCGGAAGTGCGCAGCCTGGCGCAGCGTTCGTCGCAGGCCGCCAAGGATATCGCACAGCTGATCACGACTAGCGGCGCTCAAGTCGGCGAAGGTGTCGAACTCGTCAATAAGGCCGGCGCCGCGCTCGAAGGGATCATCGAATCGATCAAGAGCGTGACCGGAACGGTGTCCGAGATCGCCGCGGCCAGCAGTGAGCAGTCGCGTAGCATCGATGAAGTCAACAAGGCCCTGCGGCAGATTGACGAGGTCACGCAGCAGAATGCGGCGCTGGTCGAGGAGAATGCCGCCACCGCCAAGTTGCTCGAGGAGTTAGCCAAATCGATGCGCGAACAGGTCGCCTTCTTCCGCATGGCGGAGGCGTCGCCTGATGGAGCCGCGGCGCCATGCCATCGCGATGAAGTCGTGACGAAGCGTATCAAGAAGCCGTCATTTGCAGCCGCCGCGTAGCATCGGTGGCGTTCGCGCAAATAGCGACCCCTTAATGTAGATGAACTAAGTCGAATAACGAAATCGTCGCATCATATCGCATTTTCTTAAATTCACATTCAGTACTTTTGCGCACCTTCCTTGTGGGACGGTAGCGGAGGAACGTGCGCGTTCTCCGCATGCCTGCGGCCAATGCGGTCGCCACGGGGGATTTGGACGATGCTCAATCGGATTACGGTCAATGTGCTGCTGAAGTCGGTCTTCGGCATTATGGCGGCGGCAATCGTTGTCGTGCTGTCGGTGGGGGCTTGGAGCTCATGGACCCGCGTTCAGTCGACGACCAGGATCGCGAATAACGCCGAGGCATCGATTCACCTCTTCGCGGCGCTGCACAATCTGCGCGTCGATCGCTCGTCTTCCTTCCGTGACCTGAACAACGAAAAGCCGGTCGGTCTGAGCCCCTTGCTGCGCACCACGCGTGCAGCTGAGGTTGCGGCCTTCGATGCCAGCATGAAGGCGCTGAAAGCGGTCGAACTACCGGCCGGCAGCACAGCCATCGCCGAGTTGGAACAGTCGATCCGCAAGATGCACGCGCTGCATCAGGAATCGGAGGCTGCATTGTCGCAGCCGAAGGCACAGCGCCGGGCCGGGCTGGCCGACGAGTTCTTCAAAGTCGCCGATGCGACGGTCGGTCAGCTCGATCGATTGTCGACCCAGATGGCGCATATGATCAAGCTGCAGGACGCTTATGTCGACCAGCTCATGCAACTCAAGCAGTTGGCGTGGACGATGCGTCAGAATGCGGGCGACTCGGCCGTATTCATATCCAATGCCATGGCCGGTCGCGTGGTGCCCGACATCATTCCGCAGTACCAAATCAGCATCGCGCGATCGAAGGTTGCCTTGGAGGCGATCGAGGATTTCGCCGTCGGATTGCCGATACCGGCGCGCTTTAAGGAGGTCTTGCAAAAAGCGAAGGTCGACTTCCTTGGAACGGAATATGCCAATAGACAGCTTGCCATCCTGAAGGCTGTGACGGCCGGCGAGAAGCTCAATGTCGAGGCTTCGGTCTGGGTGCCCGAGTCGGTCGCCAAGCTCGCTGTTCTGCTGGAAGTTGCCGAGATCTCGCTACAGGCGGCCAAGGACTACGCGGTCGAGCAATATTCGCAGGCGCAGCGCAGCCTCTTCGCGCAGCTCGGTTTGCTGGCTATTGCGCTGGCCGTCAGCGTTACGATGATGCTCTTGATCTCCCGTCGCATCGCCAATCCACTGATCATGATCCAGAAGATCATGGTGCAGATCGCGGGCGGCGATTTCAATGCGGCCATGCCGAAGACGGACCGTAAGGATGAGATCGGCCAGATCGTGACGTCGGTCAACGAAATGGTGGCGCAGGTGAGTGCCACCATCGCCAACATCAAGAACTCGGCGCGTGAGGTGACTAACGCTTCGAGCGAAATCGCCCTGGCGACGACTGACCTGTCGCAGCGCACGGAAGAGCAGGCGGCCAGCCTGGAAGAGACCAGCGCCTCGATGGAGGAGATCTCTGCCACGGTGCGCAAGAACGCCGAGAATGCCCAGCGCGCGCAACAGTCCGCGCTCTCGACGCAGACCGTTGCGGATCGTGGTGGCGAGGTCGCGGGTAAGGCCGTGCAGGCGATGTCGCGCATCGAGGAGTCCTCGGGCAAGATCGCCGACATCATCGGCGTCATCG
>JANLJK010000210.1 GCA_029255525.1 Pseudolabrys sp. | reverse complement strand
CCGATCGCGCCAAAAGCGCGTCGTAAACGCGCTTATGGCGCGATCGACCCTCCCCTTGCAGGGGAGGGATAAGAAAGAGGGCCGTCACGCATGAACATCTTTCTCGCCGGCGCGGGCGGTGTCATCGGCCGGCAACTGACCCCGCTGCTGGTCAAGGCCGGCCACGCCGTCACCGGCACGACGCGGGCGGCCGATAAAGCGGATGTGATTGCCGGGCTCGGCGCGACGCCAGTGGTGGTCGATGTGTTCGATGCGCAGGCGCTCAAGGCGGCGGTGACGATAGCCAACCCGGACGTCGTCATTCACCAGCTCACCGATCTCGCTTTCGCGCCTGGCACGCCGCAATACGCCGAAGGCCTGGCGCGCAATGCGCGGCTGCGCATCGAGGGCACGCGCCATCTCGTTGCCGCCGCCAAGGCGGCTGGCGTGACGCGCATGATCGCGCAAAGTATCGCCTTTATCTATGCGCCGGGCGATGGGCTTCGCGTCGAGAGCGATCCGCTCAACGGTGACGCAGCGCTGGCCACCACTGTCAACGCTGTGCGCGTTCTGGAGGAGGCCGTGCTCGCCATGCCCGAGGGCATCGTGCTGCGTTACGGTTTTCTCTACGGCCCGGGCACCTGGTCGCCCGACAAGCCGCTCAAGCCGCCCGCGGTGCATGTCGATGCCGCCGCGCAGGCCTGCGTGCTCGCGCTCACGCGAGGCAAACCGGGCGTCTACAACATCGCCGAAGACGACGGTTACTGTTCGAGCGACAAGGCCAAGCGCGATTTCGGATTTGAGGCGGGGTTCAGAATCTGACCGTCACCCTGAGGTGCGAGCGCCTAGCGCGAGCCTCGAAGGGAGACGGCCGCCATCCTTCGAGGCTCGTTCGCTTCGCTCACTCGCACCTCAGGATGACGGCCGGAACGGCTTGCTCAAGAATTTCGAGCCTTTCAGCCCGTAGCGCCACGGGTGCTCGACTGCCTTGGTGATGCCGATGCGGGGGCCGGTGACGATCTCCGGCTGGCCCGTCCGCGCCCGCAGTTCGAACGGCGGTTTATCCAGCGCCAGCCCGTTGTGCTTGATCGTCACGCCCAAAGCCTGCGCCAGCTTGCCGGGGCCGGAGCACAACGCGCGTTCGTCCGCGACCCGACGCCTTCGCCGCATTGCAGCAAGACCCTCGGTCGGCTCCAAGGCGCGGATCAGCACGGCGCTCGCTTCGCCGGCCCGCTCGCAGACGAAATTGAGGCACCAGTGGATGCCGTAGGAACGGTACACGTAGGCAAAGCCGGGCGGCCCGAACATCACCGCGTTGCGCTCGGTCAGGCCGTTATAGGAATGCGCCGCCGGATCGGTGTGGTGATAGGCCTCGACCTCCGTAATCACCCCGCCGACGCCGTCCACGAGCAGCGTCGCGCCGATCAGTTCGGGCGCGACGTCATGACCCGAGCGGTCGACGAAGGGGCGACGGAGGCGAGGGGGCATGGCAGCAATTGTTTAGCATGCCACCAGTTGATGTCGTCCCGGGCGACTGAGCGATAGCGAAGGAGGCCCGGGCCCCATACGCCGCAGCCTATCGAGACGGCACGGAGTATGGGTCCCGGGCCTCGCTGCGCTCGCCCGGGACGACAGTGTGTGAGCTTCTGGCCTCGTTTCCTGTGTCCGGCCTGCAACACTTTAGAACATTTAAGGCAATGCCCTGCATCATGGCTAGGCACGCCGCGATTTGGCCATACCCTTCAACGACATCGAAGGGAGCCCGGTGGCGGTCGTCAAAACCGTTGCGGGGCTTCGGTTTTAACCACCGGTCGCGCGGCCGCAACAACCGCGGACAAGGTCGCTGGGGCGCCATCCTGCGCCACGTCCGACCAGCCGATGGGGCAAACCGGGGAAGTCATTTACGGGGCGGGGGGCCCAAGTCGCGTTATGGATGCCAAGACCAATCTGAAGACCAAGCTGCCCAGCCGTCATGTGACCGAAGGCCCCGCACGCGCGCCGCATCGCTCGTATTACTACGCGATGGGTCTGACCAAAGAGCAGATCCACCAGCCCTTTGTCGGCGTTGCCTCGTGCTGGAACGAAGCTGCCCCTTGCAACATCGCGCTGATGCGCCAGGCCCAGGCCGTCAAGAAGGGCGTCGCCCATGCCGGCGGCACGCCGCGTGAGTTCTGCACCATTTCCGTGACCGACGGCATCGCCATGGGCCATGGCGGTATGTACTCGTCGTTGCCGTCGCGTGAGGTGATCGCCGACTCGGTCGAGCTCACCATGCGCGGCCATGCCTATGACGCGCTGGTCGGTCTCGCCGGCTGCGACAAGTCACTGCCCGGCATGATGATGGCCATGGTCCGCCTCAACGTGCCGTCGATCTTCATCTATGGCGGCTCGATCCTGCCCGGCTCGTTCCGCGGTCAGACCATCACCGTCCAGGACATGTTCGAAGCGGTCGGCCGTCACTCGGTCGGCAATCTGTCCTCCGAGGATCTCGACGAGATGGAGCAGGTGGCGTGCCCCTCGGCCGGCGCCTGCGGCGCGCAATTTACCGCCAACACCATGGCGACGGTATCGGAAGCCATCGGCCTCGCGCTGCCCTATTCGGCCGGCGCGCCGGCGCCTTATGAAATTCGTGACAGTTTCTGCATGACGGCCGGCGAGATGGTCGTGGAGCTGATCAAGCGGAATATCCGTCCGCGCGATATCGTCACGCGCAAGTCGCTGGAGAATGCGGCCGCGGTGGTCGCCGCTTCAGGCGGTTCCACGAATGCTGCACTGCATCTGCCGGCGATCGCCAACGAATGCGGTATCAAATTCGATCTGTTCGATGTCGCGGAAGTCTTCAAAAGGACACCGTATATCGCAGATTTGAAACCGGGCGGCCGTTATGTCGCCAAAGACATGTTCGAAGTTGGCGGCATCCCGCTGCTGATGAAGACACTGCTCGAGCATGGCTACATGCATGGCGACTGTCTCACCGTCACCGGCCGGACCATGGCGGAGAACATGGCCAAGGTGAAGTGGAACGACCAGCAGGACGTTGTGCGCGCGGCCGACAAGCCGCTGTCGCCGGATGGCGGCGTCGTCGGCCTCAAGGGCAACATCGCGCCCGATGGCGCGATCGTGAAGATCGCCGGCATGAAGAACATCGTTTTCTCAGGTCCGGCGCGATGCTTCGACGGCGAGGAAGCCTGCTTCGAAGCCGTGCGCAAGAAGGCCTACAAGGAAGGCGAAGTACTCGTCATTCGCTACGAAGGCCCCAAGGGTGGCCCCGGCATGCGTGAGATGCTCTCCACCACGGCGGCGCTTTACGGCCAGGGCATGGGCGACAAGGTCGCGCTCATCACCGACGGTCGCTTCTCCGGCGCGACGCGCGGCTTCTGCATCGGCCATGTCGGCCCGGAAGCGGCGGTCGGCGGTCCGATCGCCCTCCTGCGTGACGGTGACATCATCTCCATCGACGCGCACAAAGGCACGATCGACTGCAACGTCAGCGCGGAGGAGTTCGCCAAGCGCAAGCTCGACTGGAAGCCGCGTGAGACCCATTTCGGCTCCGGCGCGCTGTGGAAATACGCGCAGCAGGTCGGCAACGCGCGCGATGGCGCCGTGACGCATCCGGGCGGGTCGGGCGAGAAGGAATGCTATGCAGATAGCTGACACTTTGCTCCGCGTGGTGGCGTTGGGTGTCGGCCTCTGGGCCGCGTCGCCGGCGCTCGCTTTCGACGGCAGCAAGTCCGACGGCACCAGTGCGCTGGCCGCGGCCGCGCCGGTGTCGGCGATGGAAGCGTTCCGCTCCGGCGCGCATTTCCTCAAGGCGGGCCAGCCGGCCAAGGCCGTCAACTCGCTTGAATACGCCGCCGAGAAGGGCCACGCGCTGGCGCAGTGGAAGCTCGGCCGTATGTATGCCGAGGGTGACGGCGTCACCCAGAACGATCTCAAGGCTTTTGAATACTTCCGTCGCATCGCCGACAGCCATGCCGACGACAATCCCGACACACCGCAGGCGCGGTTTGTCGCCAACGCTTTCGTCGCGCTCGGCCACTATTACCTTGAGGGTATCCCGAAGACCGACGTGCGGCGCGATCCGGCCCGGGCCCGCGAGATGTTCGCCTATGCGGCGTCGTATTTCCGCGACCCGGACGCGCAGTATTATCTGGCGCGGCTCTATCTCGACGGCACCGGCGCCCCGCAGGACCCGCGCCAGGCGGCGCGGTGGTTCGGTCTGTCGGCGCAGAAAGGCCAGTGCGAGGCCCAGGCCATGCTGGGCGCCATGCTGTTTTCCGGCGACCATGTCCCGCGCCAGGCGGCGCGCGGCCTGATGTGGCTGACCTTGGCCAAGGACGCCGCCCGCGCCGACCAGCAGATCTGGATCGCCAAGCTCTATGACAGCGCCTTCCAGCAGGCGACCGAGGACGAGCGCGCTTTGGCGCTAGTCTACCTCAAGCGCTGGTTAGAGACCCGCCGCGACTAGGTCCCGACTACCCGCCGCCCGTCGGGGCATGCCTCAGCCTACTTAGCCCTCTTTATCGACCTGCGGAGCCTGCTCCATTTCGGAGCAGGTTTAGGAATTGCTTATCAGTTTAGCATAAACCTTTTCTCTCATCGGCTGTACTGCGTGGTTTCCTCGCCTTTTTGCTTCGCTTTTACGGGGACCGAAAATGCTTCGATTGTCGAATATTCGAATCGGTACCAAGCTCGCGGTGATGTCCGGGTTGGGCGTCGTGTTGATGGCCTGCATGATGGCCATCCTGATCGCCGGAAACGCCCTGGTCCGCGGCGCCGTTGATCAATCGAACGAGCGCATCGTCAATGCGGGCGATCTCGAGGCGATCAAGTCGTCCGAGCGCGGCATGCAGATTGCCGCCCGCGACGTCAGTCTCGCGACCCATGAGATCGCCTTGCAAAACGCTCTCAAGTTGGTGGGGCGGGAGCAGCAGGCGGCCCATAC
>JANLJK010000209.1 GCA_029255525.1 Pseudolabrys sp. | reverse complement strand
TGCTCGACAGCACCTTGCAGATGGTGCGCAACATTCCGCACCTCGCGCTCATCCCGCTGGTCATCCTGTGGTTCGGCATCGACGAGACCGCCAAGATCTTCCTGGTGGCGCTCGGTGTGTTCTTTCCGATCTACATCAACACCCAGCACGGCATCCGCAACGTCGATCCGCACCTTGTCGAGATGGGCCACACCTATGGCATGACGCCGGCGACCTTGTTCTGGCGGGTCTATCTGCCGGGCGCGCTGCCGTCGATCTTCGTCGGGTTACGCTACGCGCTCGGCATCATGTGGCTGACGCTGATCGTGGCCGAGACCATCGCCGCGTCCTCGGGCATCGGCTACATGGCGATGCAGGCGCGCGAGTTCCTGCTGGTCGATATCGTCGTGCTCAGCATTCTCATCTACGCGCTGCTCGGCAAGCTCGCCGACTCGGCGGCGCGTCTGCTCGAACGGCTGTGCCTGTCCTGGCATCCGGCCTTTCAGAAGACATAGGGGCTGTCCGTGAATACGCTCGTTCTGCCGGCGACAGGCAACACGAAGGCTTTGCAACGGGTAGAGGCACCGCGGCTGTCGACGTCCGCCGGACTGCCGATCCAAATCAAGGCGCTACGTAAGGCATTCGGCAGCAACGAGGTGCTGCGCGGGCTGGACTTCGATGTGCCGGCCGGTGAGTTCGTCGCCATCGTCGGCCGCAGCGGCTGCGGCAAGAGCACGCTGTTACGGCTGCTGGTCGGCCTCGACCAGCCGACCGGCGGTGCGTTCCGCATCGGCCAGCACCCGGAGAACACGATCGAGCGCAGCGAGGTTCGCGTGATGTTCCAGGAGCCGCGGTTACTGCCCTGGGCTTCGGTGTTATCGAATGTTGAGGTCGGGCTTGGCAGCGATCGTAAGTCTCCCGGCGCGCGCGACAAGGCCTTGCAGACGCTGTCGGAGGTTGGCCTCGCCGAGCGACGCGACGATTGGCCGTCGGTGCTGTCGGGTGGTCAGAAGCAGCGCGTGGCGCTGGCGCGGGCGCTGGTCAGCCAGCCGCGCGTGCTTGCCTTCGACGAGCCGCTCGGCGCGCTCGATGCACTCACGCGCATTTCCATGCAGCGGCTTTTGGAGCGCGTCTGGCTCGATCAGCGCTTCACCGCACTACTGGTCACGCATGACGTGGCCGAGGCAGTGACCTTGGCGGACCGCGTGCTGGTGATCGAGGAGGGGCGCATCGCGCTCGATTTGCGCGTCGACCTGCCGCGGCCGCGCGAGCGAGGCTCGGCCGAGGTTGCCGCGCTCGAAGGTCAGATCCTGCATCAGTTGTTCAGGAACGCGCCGGCGGGCGAAGACGCCTGAGCGGGTCTAATGGCGGCCGTCGCCTGCGCTCTCGCCAGGCTCGGCATCGATAGCGTTACGGTGCAGGAGTTCGTCGAACGGCACGACGCAGCAATCCTGACAGTACGCCGCTGCCAGCAATTCACCGAAGGACAATGGCCGAACGTCGACGTTGTCGAAGCGGGTAAACGTGCGGTCGGGTCCGCACGGGCTTCGCCTGAGGACCGAGAGAAATGCGAACATCGCGTCACCCGGTCGTGGACAGGCGCGGGCCCGTCCGGCGTTCGGCGGCATGCAGAAAGGCGGCCTTTTCGGCTTCCTTGGGCGACGGAAACGAGCGCCCTTCGAGAGCGTCGAAGTCGCGGTCAGACGCGAAGAAGCAATAGTCGCGGCCGTCGCGCACGATGATGCCGGCCGTTTGCGAATGAACTTCGATAACGTAAGCGTGAGACATGAAGATCCTGCCGCCGGTTTCAGCCGGCGTCTCCTGATCGTGTCAGCGATGAAGGGAGGCGTGAGCAGCGTGCGCCGGTTCAACACGCGCCCGTCGCGGCCGAAACGCGGCGGCAGGACAAGTCGTCTAGGGAGAGATGGACTGACATCCAACTACGAAAGGTCATGGGAAACGTCTCCGTCCAGCAGGAGCCCACGAAACCGTTTCGTGGCGCTTTAGCGATTTGGAACGCGGCGCAAGCTGCTCCATCAAATCCCGCGATGCGAATGCATGGGCATTCGAATAATCGAAACATGAGGGAGCGGTGCGGGTTCAGTCAATCGTCTTTCAAAAATAAGACTGTCGTTGTTGCCTGGTGTGCCGCTCTCGAAAGGAATCAACTCACGGAAGGCATCAAGCGAGAATGCGCCGATGACTGACGTGCGAGAAATAGCAGCGCTATTTTGAGCAAAATGATGGGATTTATTTGCGGCAATTAGGAGTGTGGAGCGCGGAGTTGTCCTCCCTCAGAATCGTTCTTCTCGAAAGGGCTGCGACGTTAGAATCAAATTGTGGAAGTCGGTGCAATCATCGTTTGGCGGCTCGCGTCGAACGAATTCGTAGCATGCCGTATATCGCGTGCGGGGAATTGTTGAATTGACGTTCTCGCCTTGGCACCCGCCTAGAGAATCAACCTCTAAAGTTGCTGTTCGGAATATTATTCTGTTTTGCCTGCAATGCCACGGGCTTAGTTATTTGCACTGCAACGTCGATGCAGTGACAGAAGTTCGCAATGGCAGTTCAAGAAAAGTCGTTCGATGCGCGCCGCGCCGAAAGCGCACCGAAGCAGGTCGATGTTCTCGTCATCGGTGGCGGTCCGGCCGGCGTATGGGCGGCGCTGACTGCGGCCGAGCGCGGCGCAAGCGTTCTTCTCGCCGAGAAGGGGCTTGTCGGTACCGGCGGCGCGACGGCGGCCGGCAATACGACGACGATCTATGCCGGCCCGTCCTCGCTCGAGCGGGAAGCGGCGATCAAGCGCCGCTTGCAGCACGCGCAGGGACTTGCTGATAGGCACTGGATCGAGCGCGTTATCGATGAATCCTTTGCGAGGCTCAATCAGCTCGCCGATTGGGGTTATCGCTATCCGGTCGATCAGCACGGCCAATCCTATCGTGGATCGCTGCGCGGCGCCGATTATCTGCGCTTCATGCGCCGCCGCCTGCGCAAGGCCGGTGTCGAAGTGCTCGACCAGAGTCCCGCGCTCGAGTTGTTGCTCGACGACGATGGCGCGGCGGCAGGCGCAGTCGGCGTCAATCGCCTTACCAATGAAGTCTGGACGGTGCATGCCGGCGCTGTCGTGGTCGCCAGCGGCGGCTGCGCTTTTCTGAGCAATGGTCTCGGCACCAACGGTCTGACCGGCGACGGCCTGCTCATGGCCGGCGAGGCTGGGGCGACCTTCTCCGGCATGGAATTCTCCGGCCAATACGGCATCTCGCCGCTGTTCGCGAGCGTGACCAAAGGCATCATGTATTTCTGGGCGACCTTCACCGACGAGGACGGCAACGAACTGCCGGGGGAGGGCGATCGTCAAGGCATCGTCGCGCGTCAGCTCCTGAAGGGACGCTGCTTCGCGGTCATCGACAAAGCGCCGCCTTATCTGCAGCAGGGCATGCGCGTCGGTCAGCCCAACATGTTCATCGCCTTCGACCGCACCGGCATCGATCCCTTCAAGCAACGCTTCGAGGTAGCGCTGCGCTACGAAGGCACGGTGCGCGGGCCGGGCGGTCTGGCCATCAATGACGACGGCGCGACGTCGGTCGTCGGTCTCTATGCGGCGGGTGACGCGGCCTCGCGCGAGAATATGGTCGGCGCGGCAAGCGGCGGCGGCGGTCCCAATGCGACCTGGGCGCTGTCGACCGGCATTTGGGCGGGTCGTGCCGCGGCCGAGTTCGTTGCACGGCTCGGCAACAAGCATCATCTGCGCAAGCCCAAGCCGTCCGGGCAGGTGGGTCTGCGCCCGACGCGCGAAACGCGCACAGAACTTGGCGCGCGTGAGGTGATCAAAGCCGTGCAAAGCGAGATACTGCCGATCGCCAAGAATTTCTTCCGCCGCGAGGAGCCGTTGCGGCAATCGCTCGCTGCTCTCGACGGCGTGTGGGCGGCTGCCAGCGGGGAGCTTTCGGCCGCGCATCTGCCTGCGGCTGAGCTCGTGCGCGCGCGCGAAGCCGCCGCCATGCTCGCGACCGCGCGATGGGTTGTGGCGAGCGCGGTCGAGCGTCGCGAAACACGCGGGCTCAACCGCCGCGACGATCATCCGAAGCAGGATCCGGCCTTGGCCCGGCGCCTCTTCACCGGCGGTCTCGACAGCGTCTGGGTTTCGGCGGAAGCGCAGTCAAGGGCGCTCGCGTCATGATCGAACTCGTCAGCCATGAGCGTTGCATCACCTGCCAGGCCTGCGTCACCGCTTGCCCCGAGAACGTGTTCGACAAGGTGCCGCATCGACCTCCTGTGATCGCGCGGCCAGACGACTGCCAGACGTGCTTTCTCTGTGAGCTCTATTGTCCGGTCGATGCGCTCTACGTCTCGCCGTTCGCGGAGAGGCATGTCGCGGTCGACGAGGCCGAACTGATCGCCAAAGGCCTGCTCGGTGGCTTCCGCCGCGCCATGGGCTGGGAAGGCGGGCATCCCGCTGGCACCGACCGCGATCTCACTTACCGCATGTTCGAAGATGGGCGTGTTGCCCCTTAACCGATGGAATAATGCCATGATCACACGCAAGACCTTCAATGCCCTGCTGCTCGCCTCGGCGCTCGGTGTGCTGCCGTTCGCCGCACAGGCCGAGAACCTGCCTGATAAAATCCGCATCGGCGACGTCGGTTTCGGCTTCGGCCAGCCGTTCGGCCGCGGCCTGACCGCGATCGCGGACGCCAAGGGATTTATCGCCGACGAGTTCAAGGGAACGCCGGTGAAGCTCGAGTTCACCTACTTCGTGAACACGGGGCCAGCCATCAACGAGGCCTTCGCCAACAAGCAGCTCGACGTCGCCTCCTATGGCGCAGTGCCGAACGTCATCGGTAAGGCCAATGGCCTTCCGACACGCATCATCCTGTCCTACGGCGGCACCACCATTTTTGCCGGCGCGCGCAGCGAATTGCCGATCAATTCGGTGAAGGACCTCAAAGGCCGCAAGGTTGCGGTGCAGAAGGCAACCATCATCCACTGGAGCCTGATCACCTCGCTGCGCCAG
>JANLJK010000208.1 GCA_029255525.1 Pseudolabrys sp. | reverse complement strand
GCTCGGCCATTTCTCCTGCGCCAGCGCCGGCGCCGCCAATCGCGGCACACCCAAGCCGACGCCCAGCCCCAAGCTCGCGGCAGCCTGCACGAAACGCCGCCTGCTCGTCTCCACCATCGCATCCTCCCTGACTATTATCAGTTTTGTTGATGTCATCATGACACATCGGCACGGCAAGCAAAGCCCGGGTTGTGCGTTACCGCATTGCACACGCGCTATTTCGCATTCGGAAATCTGGCGGCGATCGCGGAGAACCGGTGCTATCATCGTGTCCGCAATTCACGCCGAGGATCGTGCTCAATGCTCACGCTCTATTACTCCCCTGGTTCCTGCGCGCTTGCCACCCACATCGCCCTGATCGACGCCGGCGCCCCCTACACCGCCGTGCGGGTGAACTTCGCCGAGGGCGAACAGCGCACGCCGGCTTATCTCGCCGTCAACCCGAAGGGCCGCGTGCCGGCGCTGAAGACCGAACACGGCATCCTCACCGAGACCCCGACTTTGCTGGCCTATATCGCGCAGCGCTTTCCAGCCGCGCAGCTCGCCCCGATCGGCGATCCCTTCGCCTTCGCGCAGGTGCAGGAGTTCAACAATTATCTCGGCTCGACCGCGCATGTCGCGCACGCGCATCTGCGCCGCGGTACGCGCTGGGTCGACGCCGACAACACCGCCGCGCTCGAGGCGATGACCAAGTACGTTCCCACGTCGGTGACGCAGATCTTCGAGTTGATCGACAGCAAGATGCTGAAGGGCCCCTGGGTGCTCGGCGACACCTACAGCATCTGCGATCCTTATCTCTACACGCTGTCGACCTGGCTCGAGGGCGACGGCGTCGACCTCGCCCGCATCCCGCGCGTGCGCGCGCATCGCGAGCGCATGGCCGCACGGACCAACGTCCAGCAAGCGCAGGCCGAGCAAAGCGCGACCGCCGCCGCATGAGAGCCTTCGGCAGCCCGGCCGCGTTCGCGGCCCTGCTCTCCTTCAACGCCGGCTTCGTCGACACCGCCGGTTTCCTCGGTTTGCAGGGCCTGTTCACCGCGCACGTCACCGGCAACTTCGTGACGTTAGGAGCCGCGCTGGTGCTCGGCCATCACGGCATCGTCAACAAGATCCTGGCGCTGCCGGAATTCATCGTCGTGGTGGCGCTCGCGCGGCTGTCCGGCGCCGCCATGCGCCGGCACGCCTGGCCGGTGCTGCGCATCTTCCTCGCCGTCCAGGTGGCATTGCTCGCCGCGTTCTGCGCACTCGCGGTCTATTTCGGCCCCTTCCCCGACGCCGACACGCCGATCGCGCTCGTGACGGGCTTTGCCGGCGTCGCCGCCATGGCGCTGCAGAACGCCGTGCAACGCGTCCACTTCGCCGTCCTGCCGCCGACCACGCTGATGACCGGCAACACCACGCAGGCCACCATCGACGCCATCGATCTCATCACCGGCAACGCGCAGCTACAACCGGCGGCGGTGCGCAACCGTTTCGGCCAACTCACGCTCAGCCTCGTTACTTTCGCTGGCGGATGCGCGGTTGCCGCACTGTTGTTCTGGCTTTTCGGCTTCTGGTGCCTGGTTTTGGCGGTATTGGTCGCGCTGGCGGCGGCTACGATGCAGCCGACGGCGTAACCCAACTTAAATCAAATACCGTCAAGGATATCGGCGAAGTGAACCGGCGTGTCGTCGAGCCGATTGATTCGGTTCCCCTGATACGTTCTACAATGACGGACCATTCGCGATGACGGACCAATTCATGCGCCGCTTAACCGCCCTTGCCCTTGTTGCGCTGGTTACCGCCGCGGCGCCCGCCGCCGCGCAATATGGCCGCATCCCTCAGCCGACGATGCAGGACGTCGATCCCGGCATTGACGATACCGGGCGCGATGTCGAGCTGCCGCCGGAGCTGCGGCGCCAGTCGGTGTTCTA
Organism: Pseudolabrys sp.; assembly: GCA_029255525.1. Classification (GTDB taxonomy): domain Bacteria; phylum Pseudomonadota; class Alphaproteobacteria; order Rhizobiales; family Xanthobacteraceae; genus Pseudolabrys. The sequence goes on along the minus strand of JANLJK010000208.1, from coordinate 3,112 downwards.
CCGCTCCGACTACCCGCCGGGCACGGTCATCGTGAACACCAATGATCGCTTCCTCTACCTCATCCTCGGCAACAATGTCGCGCTGCGTTACGGCATCGGCGTCGGCCGCGACGGCTTCCAGTGGGGCGGCATCCACACGATCAGCCGCAAGGCGGAATGGCCGGATTGGACGCCACCGCCGGAAATGATCCAACGCCAGCCTTATCTGCCGCGCTGGATGGCCGGCGGTCCCGGCAATCCGATGGGCGCGCGCGCGCTCTACATCGGCACCACGGTCTATCGCATCCACGGCACCAACGCGCCGCAAACGATCGGCCAGGCCGTATCGTCGGGCTGCTTCCGCCTCGTCAACGAAGACATCACCGATCTGTACGGCCGCGTGCCCGTCGGCACGAAGGTCGTCGTGCAGCATCGGTAAATGACATGAACGCAACGGCCTGCCGTCTATTCGCCGCGAGCCTTGCGGTTCTTGTCTGCGCCACGCCGACCAAGGCCGAAGACAAAGGCTATCCGCTGGTGCCTTTGCTGTCCGGCAACACCACCGTCGTCGGCGAAACCATCAAGTATCCGACGGGCGGTCCGGCGCATGTGACGGCGGCCATCATCACGCTGGCGCCGGGCGCCGCTACCATCACGCATGAGCATGGCGTACCGCTGTTCGCTTACATCCTCGAAGGCGAGTTGACCGTCGACTACCGCACGCACGGCAAACGCACCTATCGTCCGGGCGATGCGTTCCTGGAAGCCATGGCGGCGGCGCATGCCGGCATCAATACCGGCACGACACCCGTTCGAATTCTGGCGGTTTATATTGGCGCGCAAGGCGCGCAGGACACGATCCCGGTCAAGTGAGCCGGTGTCGGCGACGCTCAATCGAACAGATTGAACGCGGCCCATTTCGACTCGGGGATCTCATCGCCAACTTTGTATTTGAACGAGAGCACCTTCATGTGCTCTTCGTCGGCCGTGCAGCGATAGGTCAGCGCATACCATTTCTTGCGGCTGCGGAAGGCGGCGCCGTTGGCCTCGATGGTGTGGCCGTTGATGTGCGGCTCCTCGCGCGCGCCGGCAATCGCGCGGTCCGGCCGGTATTGCCCGCCGTCCTTCTTGATGTTGGTCATCGCAGTGTAATCGCAGAGCTGCTCGAGCCGCTCGACTGGCCCCAGCATCTTCAGGCTGCGCTCGAGCCGGGCATCCGCGGAGGCGGCAACGGCGACATGTGCCGACAACATCATGACCGCAGCGAACAGGACTCCAACAAGCCGCATAAAACGTCCTTTTCGTTAGGGCCAACAGGTATTTAGCGGGCAGCATGCGTGCAAAGCAACCCCGCGGCGGCCGCTTGTCCCAAACAAAAATGGCGAGATACGGACCAAAAAACGCGCGCTTACGCGGCCTTTATGCCGGTTTCCGACCCGTTACGCCGGCGAGCGCTCCAGCAGCTCGACGGAGATACCCTCCGGCCCGCGCAAGAAGCAGATCTTGATGCCCGGACGCGGGCTGTGCAGTTCCTTGGTGAACTGCGCACCCTTCTGCTTGAGCTCATCAACAAAGCCATCGAGGCCGGTGACGAACAGGCCGAAATGGTCGAGCCCACGATAGGGCGTCTTCGGTGCCGGATTGAGGCCTTCCGCGGTCACGTCGGCAATGAATATCTTGGCACCGCCGAGCTTGAGATCGATGCGTGGCTTGCCCTGCTGCATCGTGCGGATGACTTCGGCGCCCAGCATGCGCTCAAACCACGCCGCCATCGCCTCTGGATCTGGCGTCCGCAGATGGATGTGGTCCCAGGTGATTTGCGCCATGGCCGAGCCTCCTTGCAAAGAACAGGCGGCATATGGGCACGCGTCCGCGTTCCAGGCAATGTTCTCCATGAACGCGGGCTTTCGTCATGTGGAAGAAGAAACTTTGCCCCGCCCTCTTCCCCTGACCGCGGCCCAAAGCCATCATGCGCCCCACACAAAGATGCACCGATTCACAAGGTGCACACGTGATTGGGGAGAAACTATGCGCACAAACCGCCGCCATTTCTTGACGTATTCTGCCGCCGCTTTGGCGACGCCGTTGCTACCTGCGACCGCTTTCGCCGATTGGCCGAAGGACAAGGTCATCCGCGCCATCGTGCCATTCAACGCCGGCTCAACCATCGACATTCTCGGCCGCATCGTCGCCGATCCGTTGTCGCGCCAGCTCGGCCAGACCATCGTCATCGAGAACCGCGGCGGCGCCGGCGGCAGCATCGGCTCCGCCATGGTGGCGAAGGCCGATCCCGACGGCTACACGATCCTGATCAATGCCGCCGCGCATTCCGGCGCGCCCGCGGCCTATCCGAACCTGACCTACGACGCGTCCAAGGACTTCGCCTGCATCGCCTCTTTCGGCAGTGTGCCGAACGTGCTGTTGGTCGCGCCGTCGCTTGGTGTGAAGACGATCAAGGAATTCGTCGCCAAGGCGAAAGCGGGCAACCTCACTTATTCGTCGGCCGGCGTCGGCAGCGCCACGCATTGGGCGGCCGAGCGCTTCCGCATCAGCGCCGGTTTCCAGGGCACGCATGTGCCGTTCCGCGGCGGGCTCGAAGCACTCACCGAAGTGATGACCGGCCGCGTCGATTTCGTCTTCATCGGCATCTCGTCGGGCCTGCCCTTCATCAAGGAAGGCAAGCTGATCCCGCTCGCTGTGTCCTCGGCCAAACGCTCGCCGAGCCTGCCCGATGTACCGACCACGTTGGAGGCCGGCTTCCCGAACTCCGACTACAATTACTGGACCGGCATGCTGGCGCCGGCCAAGACGCCGCGCCCAATCATCGACCGGCTGCACGCGGAAGTGACGAAGGTCGTCGCGCTGCCGGAGGTGCAGGAGAAGCTCGCCGTGCAGGGCGTCGAGCCCGCGCCGCTGTCGCCGACCGAAATGGACGCGATGAACAAGCGCGAGATCGAGCTCAACCTGAAGATCGCCAAGGAAGCGGGACTGAAGTTCAATTAACGGACATTTTGTCTTCGTAAGATGGGTTTCGGCTTCGCCACCACCCATCCAACAGGCGCTGTATTTGTCATTACACGGCCTACGAATTTGTCATCGCCGGGCTTGTCCCGGCGATCTCGCTTACGCGTGC
>JANLJK010000207.1 GCA_029255525.1 Pseudolabrys sp. | reverse complement strand
TTGCGCCATGCGTCGCTGCCGCCGTATTTCTTCTCGCAGGCTTCCGCGTAAGGAATGCGTTTGGTGCCGCGAATCTCGTCTTGGTCGAAGCGGACGGTGTTGACGCCCTTGGAGAGAAAACGGCCGCCGTCGGGATCGACGAGCCAATGCACGCCCTGGGACTCGACGATGCGGAAGAAGCCGCTGCTCCGTCCGCCCTCGGCGAGACCGCCCCATCTGGTTCTGACAACTTGACCTGACATCGATTGGCCCGAATGAAATGCGAGGGGCAGCTTGCCGCGAATGGGGCGCCGCCTCTTGACTTGCCTCAAGGAGTCGCTGTTTGCCGTATCTAGTCTATCCGAAGTGAACGAGTGGAGAATGAGGAATGGTTGCAGTCGATAGCGCCGGAACGCCAGGAAAAGACGGCGCTCCTGCCCAAATCGAGCCGTTTCCCCCGCTCACCGCGCTGCGCCGCGATTTCATCTGGGGCGTGTCGACGTCGAGCTATCAGATCGAGGGCGCGACGCGTGAAGGCGGACGCGGCGTCTGCGTCTGGGATCCGGAAGGCCGCCGTGGCGTCATTCCCGGCAAGGACACCGGCGACATCGCTTGCGATCACTATCACCGCTATCCGGAGGACGTGGCGCTGATGCAGCGCCTTGGCATCCAGGCCTACCGCTTCTCGGTCGCTTGGCCGCGCATTTTGCCGCAGGGGCGGGGGCAGGCGAATGAGACCGGACTCGCCTTCTACGACCGGCTGATCGATATGCTCTTGGCGGCCGGCATCGAGCCGTGGCTGTGCCTCTATCACTGGGACCTGCCGCAGGCGCTCGACGATCTGGGCGGCTGGACGGCGCGCGACAGCGTCGGCTGGTTCGCCGATTATGCCGCCATCGTCGCCGATCGTTACGGCGACCGCGTCAAGCGCTTCGCCACCTTCAACGAGCCGTCGATCTTTACTTTGTTCGGCTATGGCTTTGGCGAGAGCAACCGCGATACGACCGAGGCGGACGCGCTCCACCGCGCCATCCATCACGTCAATCTGAGCCACGGCGCCGCCGTCGATGTCATCCGCGCGCGGGTGGCGGGCAGCTCGGTCGGTTCGATCCACAACGTCCAGCCATGCTTGCCCTCAAGTCTTGCCGACGTGAAGGCGGCGCGCATCTGCGACGCCTATTGGAACAGGGCTTACCCCGATCCGCAGTATCGCGGCGTCTATCCCGATCTGCTCAAGGCCGCCATCGAACCGTATATGCAGCCTGGCGATTTGGAGCGCATTCATCGCCCGCTCGACTGGTTCGGCCTCAATCACTACAGCCCGATCTATCTGCGCGACGATCCGGGCTCGCGCTTCGGCTTCAATTTCGGCGATCGCCCGCCCAACACGCCGGTGACGCCAGTCGACTGGGCGATCGTGCCGGAGGGTTTCCGCGACACGCTGCTCAATCTGGCGAAGGATTTTCGGCTGCCGATCTATGTCATGGAGAACGGCCTCGGTGCCTATGACAAGCCGGATGCGCAAGGTACCGTGATCGACAAGGAGCGCATTGCTTATTTGCGCGATTACATCGCGGCGATGAACGATGCGGCAGCGGCCGGCGCCGACATCCGCGGCTATTTCGTCTGGTCGCTCTTGGATAATTTCGAATGGGATTCCGGTTACGCCGTGCGCTTCGGGCTGACTTACGTCGATTATGCGACGCAGAAACGCATTCCGAAGGCGTCGTTCGACTGGTATCGCGCCTTGATCAAGACGGCGGCGTTGCGTCCGTAGCCTCGAGATTGTCGAGTGCGATCAGCAGCGTCGCCACGCGGCGCGCCGAGGAGCGCCAGTCCGCCAAGCGCTGGTAGTTGTCGACGACCCAGTTGAACGCCGTCTGCACCGTTACAAAGGCGGCGGCGGCCTGCGTCAGTTCGCCGAGCGTCATGGCGCCGCTGAGATATTTCGGCGTGCAGAGCAGCCAGCCGACGACCGGCGCCAACAGATAGTTGCCGTGCGAGATGAGCGTGGTGCGCACGAGTTGCCAGCAGAATTCGCGCCACCACAGCAGCACCGCGCGCAACCGCAGCCACAGCGTGCCGCGCTTCTCGCCGTCGACCGCTTTCTGATCGTTGGGCGCCACTTCGGCGCGAAACGCATCCGCAGCCGCGCGGAATTCCGCTTCGGACTGGTTCATGCGTTCGATGATGCTGGTCATGTGATGGCCGACGAGCACCATCAGGCCGGACATCACGCTCGAATAGACGATGACGCCGAGCACCAGATAGCCGGGAATGGTGATCTTGTGGCCGAAGACCGGAATATCGAGGCTGCCGCCGATGGTCCACAGCACACCGAAGAAGGTGAAGGCGGTCAAGAACGACGAGAAGAACGCCAGCGCCAGATCGATCGGCGCGTCGGTGGCGACGCGGATATCGACGGCGATCCGGTATTCGGGGTTCTCCGTGCCTTTGACCATGCCGTTCAACTGGCGGAAGTGATCGTCCTTCAGCCAGATGCCAACGACCTGCCGGGTCAGGGCCTCGCGCCAGCCGCGCTGGGCGGTCATACGGCCCCAGACCGAGGTCGCCGCCAGCGCGATACTGACCGCGGCCAAGGGTACGAACATCTGGGCCTGCACCCAGAGCGCATGCGCGTCGCGGCGTTCGAGCGCATCGAAGAAATTGCGGTTCCAGAGGTTGAGCAACAGTTGCATTAGCAACTGCAGCAATACCAGCGCAATCATGAAGCCGGCGAGTACGACCACCCAGCCCGTACGTGCCTGCCATACCTGCACGCCCGCGCGCCAGAAACGCGTCATGAGTTGCTTCTCATTGACGGTCTGAGCGATGTGATTCAAGGGCTGCATGATGGCGCTGGGATCCACGATTTTTGTTATTGTGTCGTAACTTGGTAAAGTTGCTATTGATCTGGGTCAGCCGGATCAGGGCACCATGACGACTGTACAGGTGGCGAGGCCTGCAACCTTTTGCGACACGCTGCCGAGCAGTAGTCCGGAGAGCCGCCCTCTACCGCGCCGGCCGAGGACGATGGTGTCGGCCTTTTCGCGCTCGGCGATCTCCAGGATGGATTCGGCTGGATCACCCCAACCGCAGCGTAATGTCGCCGTGGTGATACCGAGCCTGCGGGCGCGCCGTGAAGCCTGCCGTAGCACACGATCGGCCTTGTCCTTGAGGGTCTTGCTCAGGTCGCCGTCACCGGTGGCGAGCCGGCGCAATTCGGCGCCGGTCATGCTGCCGCCGACTGTGATAATCACCAGCTCTGCGCTATTCACCTTGGCGAGCGTTGCGGCGGCATCGACGGCGCGGTTGCCGCCGTCGGAGCCATCGGTTGCAACAGCAATTCGCTTCATCAGGGGTACCTGGCCAGGTTCTGGTTGCATGAAACGCGGAACCCACCGCGACCGTCAAGGACCAAAGCGCGGCGGCACGATGTGGGCGATGGGACGGACCGCCGCAGGGCCTTGATAGACATCAATGTCCTCGGAGTCCTGTGGTCTACGTATCTTCCTACCATAAGTGAGGGTTTGAAATGACGCAGGATTGCATCCGCTGGTTTGCCGATATCCGGCTGTCCGATGTCGGCTTGGTCGGCGGCAAGAATGCGTCGTTGGGTGAACTGTACGCGCGGCTCTCGCAGGAGGGCGTGCGGGTGCCGAATGGCTTCGCCGCCACCGCCGAGGCCTACCGGCGTGCGCTGACGGAAGCGGGCGCATGGGCGCCGCTGCACAAACTGTTCGACGACCTGGACAAGAGCGACATTGCCCAGCTCTCGGCGCGCGCCGCGGAGGCGCGCAAGATCGTCTATGAGGCGACGGGTGCTGCTTGGCTGCGCGAGCAGATCCTCGAGGCCTATCGCAAGCTCGAAGCGGAATACGGGAAGGGTCTTGCCGTCGCGGTGCGCTCGTCGGCCACGGCGGAGGATTTGCCGTCGGCGAGCTTTGCCGGCCAGCATGAGAGTTTCCTCAATGTCGAAGGCCCGGATGAGTTGATCGAGGCCTGCCGACGGTGTTTCGCCTCGATCTTCACCGACCGCGCGATCTCCTATCGCATCGACAACGGCTTCGACCATTTCAAAGTATGGCTGTCGGTCGGCGTGATGAAGATGGTGCGGGCCGATCGTGCGGCGAGCGGCGTCATCTTTACGCTGGACACAGAGTCCGGCTTCCGCGACGTGGTGTTCATCTCCGGCGTCTATGGGCTCGGTGAGAACATCGTGCAGGGCACGGTCGACCCGGACGAGTTCTACGTGCACAAGCCGACCTTCCGCGCCGGCAAGCGCGCGGTGCTCAGCCGCACGCTCGGCCGTAAGCATCTGCGCATGATCTATGCCGACCGGGGCGGTGGCGTGCAGAACGTATCCGTGCCGGACGCGGAGCGGGCACGCTTCTGTCTGGAAGATGCCGAAGTGCTCAAGCTTGCGGACGATGCGCTCAAGATCGAGACGCATTACTCGCAGAACGCCGGCCATGCGATGCCGATGGACATCGAATGGGCCAAGGATGTCGACGACGGCCAACTCTACATTATCCAGGCGCGGCCGGAGACCGTCATCTCGCGGCGCGAGCCGACCGGCTTCGAGACCTATGCGCTCGGCGGCCAAGGCACCGTGCTGGCGAGCGGCCGCGCGGTCGGCGAGAAGATCGCCACGGGCACCGTGCGTGTCATCACCGATGCCGCCCAATTGTCGACCTTCAAGCCTGGCGAAGTGCTGGTCGCGGCATCCACCACGCCCGATTGGGAGCCGGTGATGAAGATCGCCGCCGCGATTGTCACTGAGCGCGGTGGCCGCACCTGTCACGCGGCCATCGTGGCGCGCGAACTCGGCGTGCCAGCGGTGGTGGGCGCGGAAGGCGCCAAGGACAAGCTCAAGACCGGCCAGAGCGTGACGGTGTCCTGCGCCGAAGGCGAGGTCGGCCGCGTCTATGAGGGCGCGCTACCGATCAAGACGACGCGGCTCGATCTGACGACGTTCAAGAAGCCGCGCACCGCGATCATGCTCAATCTCGGCAATCCGGAAGTGGCGTTCCGCTCCGCGATGCTGCCGACCGCGGGTGTCGTCCTCGCCCGCGT
>JANLJK010000206.1 GCA_029255525.1 Pseudolabrys sp. | reverse complement strand
CCGCGATCAGCAGGCCGCGCCGCAGGGCGAGCCCAGGCTCGTGAGCGCGGCTCTTCACCTTCTTCGGCTCCGTCAGCGCCTGCCCGCCGTTGAGCCGCCAGAACGCCAGCTCGGGATGCACTTCGTAGACGCGCGTGGCGAGCACCGCGTCGGCGCGCAGCAGGGCGTCGACCTCGCGGATCTTGGGCGCGATGTTGAACAGTTGCTTCGACACCTTGCGCGGCGGATCGGACGTGGCGAGTGCCGCGTCGCAGGCCGCCCGATAGTCCGGCGCTTCGATCGCCGCGCGCGAGGGCACTGAGAATACCGAGGACTGCCGCGCGCCGAGCAGCGGCCGCACCGCGTTCTCCGCGGCCCGGCCACCGGGGCCTGTCCGCGCCGGCAGGCCGATCGGCATATCGATGGCGATCGCCGCCAGTCGGCGCGCGCCCACGACGTCGGCAAAGCGCGTAAACCGTGCGATCTCGCAGGCGTTGCCGGCGGGCTGTACGAAGGCGGCGATCCATCCGCCGGGACAGCCATCCACCCCGGCAAGCCAAATGTCACGACTGTTCATCATCAGGACAGTGGCACGCGGATTCTGCCAACGGTAGGGTTGGCTGGTTCGTCCATGGGGAGCTGAGAATGACCATCCGTCCGCGCCGCAGCGTTCTGTACATGCCCGGCTCCAATGCCCGCGCGATCGAGAAGGCCAAGACCCTGGCCGCCGACGGCGTCATTCTCGATCTGGAGGATTCGGTCGCGCCCGACGCCAAGGAAGCGGCGCGCGATCAGGTCGCGGCGGCGGTGAAGGCCGGCGGCTTCGGCCGCCGCGAGATCTTCATCCGCGTCAATGCCGTCGATACGCCCTGGCACGCCGACGATCTGGCGGCCGCGGCGCATGCCGCGCCAGACGCCATTCTCATTCCGAAGGTCTCTTCGCCGGAAACGTTGGAGATGATTGGCCGCCGGCTGCTCGACATGGGCACCAATCACAAGACACGCATATGGGCGATGATCGAGACGCCGCTGGCTTTGTTCAACATCCTGTCGATCGCCGGGGCGGCGCGCGATTCCGAGACGCGGCTGTCCGGCTTCGTCATGGGCACCAACGATCTCGCCAAGGACACGCGGGCGCGTCTGGTGCCGGGCCGCGCGCCGATGGTCGGCTGGCTCGCCAATTGCGTGGCGGCGGCGCACATCCACGGCATCGACATCCTCGACGGCGTCTATAACGACATCGGCAATTCGGACGGCTTCATGATGGAGTGCGTGCAGGGTGTCGAATTCGGCTTCGACGGCAAGACGCTCATTCACCCCAATCAGATCGAGCCCTGCAACAAGGCCTTCTCGCCGACCGAGGACGAGATTGCGCAGGCGCGCAAGATGATCGCTGCCTTCGATCTGCCGGAGAACAAGAGCAAAGGCGTGGTATCGATCGACGGCCGCATGGTCGAGCGGCTGCACGCCGACATGGCGCGCCGCACGGTGGCGATTGCCGAGGCGATCGCGGCTTCTTAGCGCTGTTGCTGCATCGATCCGTCATCCTGAGGTGGCCGCCAACGGGTCCGCGCAAAGCGCGGCCCGATGATAAACTCCGCGGCCCTCGAAGGATGACGGGCAGTGACTCTCGGGTCGTCACCCTTCGAGGCTCGGCAGCTTCGCTGCCTCGCACCTCAGGGTGACGGGCGCCGTTAGCGCGTCCAGGTCGGGCGATCGTTGGTGTTCGCCGAAAAGCCCTGCGTCGTCGGCAGTTGAAGCACGTCGGCATCCATGACCGGCGGGGCATAGCTTGCGGCGGCCGCCGGCGCATAGGCTTGTGTGGGCGCTGGCGCATACGGCGCGGTCGGTTCCGGCTTGGTCTGCGCCGCCGACGGGGCATCGACCGCCTTGTCGAGACGGCGCGCCACGCCTTCGAACTGCGCGTTCTGCTCGATGGTCAGCGATTTGTTGTAAACCTCGCCGTCGACATGCGCGGTCGCCTGCAGCTTCACGGCGTTGGCGTGGATGGTGCCCTTGAAGGTGCCGTCGATGACGGCCTCCTGCGCCATTACCTTGCCTTCGACATGGGCGCCGTCGCAGATGACGAGACGGGCCGCATGGATGTCGCCGATGACGCGGCCGAAGACCTGCACCGCGCCGGTCGAGACGATGTTGCCGGTGATCAGCATGCCGGAGCCGATGGTCGACACGGCTTCCTGCGGCTTGTTGGTGGTGCTGGCGGTGGTGCGGCCGGCATCGATGCGCGGCTCGGGAGCTGCTGCCGTCTGCGGCTTGGAAACATTGCGATCAGGCTTGGCCGGGGAAAAATAGCTCACGCGTTTCTCCTATTCCTGACATGTTGTGGCTGCGGCGCCAGCGAAAGGCTGCCAGCGGCGGTTTCGAACTCGGGCAACACAACGGTAATACGAGTGCGGGGCGCGGGCAGCGAAAACCCGGTGTTAGTGCTAACGCGCAAGGGCGCGGCGCGCTCTTAACGCTGCCGATTAACCAGGTGCGGAGAAGGCGCTGTATCGGCGGCCGCTCTGCGTTCTACAAATTCGCTCTCACGGGCAACGCCCCTGGAAGCGCCATGAACGACAAAGCAGTGACGGCCGCGGTCGATCAGTTCCTGCGCAGCGTGAGCGCCACCGCCCGCGGTGAAATCGAGAAAGTGGTGCGCACCGCGATGGCGAGCGGCAAGCTCATCGCGCATGAGCCCATCACCACCGGCGTGTCGTTGTCGAGCGAGAAGATCGGGTTGAACGTCACGATCTACGGCAAGATCGTCATCTAAGAGCAAACGCGGCTGCGTTACTGTGGCTTCTTGCAGTGTTTCGCCATCGCCTTGAAGAATCCCATGGCGGGCTTCGGCGAGAAAATTTGCGTCTTTGCCTTCGCCAATTCGACGTAGAACGACTCGCCGCGTGCGATGGCCGCGATCACCGGGCTGTCGGGTGCGAGGCTGTACACGGTCGTGATGCCGCTCAACGAGTCGGCGGGGCCGCGCGTGACGGCGGTCACCGGCATCCGGATCTTGCCAAACACGAAGGTCGTCGGCACCTGGGTTTCGCTTTCCGTCTTGTAGCCGCCGCGCGCGATGCCGCGGATATCCAGATCGATCTCACCGCGCTTGCCGTAGCAGATCAGGTAGAAGTCGTTGTTTGACGGCTCCTTGGGCAAAGCGTGGGCGATGATGTAGTCCGTCGCGGACATTTCCCAGCCGCGCCAGATGTAATTCTTCTCCGAACCGGCCTGAGCTGTCGATGCCGTGCAATCCGCAAACGCTGTGAGAGCAAGAAGAGCAGCCAGTCCGCGCGCAATGGTCATGATGGCTTGATCCCCCGGTCGTACGCCGTCGTCTGGTTTGCCGCGGGCACGCAATGTGCCGGCGTATGCCAGCCTTGGTCGTGGGAGAGGGCGGAAAGGTTCATCGCCCGCGTTTCGGCACCGGCTGCATCTCCATGTCCGGGTTGTTGTCCCACTTGGTGGCGCCGGATTTCAGGTCGATCTCCAGATCGAACAGACGATGCTCAACGTCCGGATCGCCGCCACACGCGGCGTTATGCTGCTCATAGACGCCGATCTTGGCGACGCGGTTGCTACTGTCGTCGCGCAACACGAGCTTCGAGCAGCGCTCTGCTTTCGGAGTCAGCAGCCGGTGGTCTTTGATGATTTTCTCGGCGCGCCGAAAAGCCGCCGCCGCTACGCGGTCTGATTGCGCCAGCGCTGCCGGCGCGGCACAGGCCGCGCAGACGGCGATGACGAAACCAAACCTCAGGCCCACGGGCGCGCGGTCTTGGCCTGGTCTTCGTAGCTGTCGATCTTGGTCTGCTTCTGCTTGGTCAGGCCGATGTCGTCGAGGCCATTGAGCATGCAATGCTTGCGGTGCGCGTCGATCTCGAACTTGATCACGCCGCCGTCGGGACCGCGGATCTCCTGCGCTTCGAGATCGATGGTGAGCGTCGAGTTGGCGCCGCGGTCGGCGTCGTCGAACAGCTTCTCGAGCTCTTCCGGCGAAACGCGGATCGGCAGCACGCCGTTCTTGAAGCAGTTGTTGTAGAAGATGTCGCCGAACGAGGTCGAGATCACGGCGCGGATGCCGTAGTCGAGCAGCGCCCAGGGCGCGTGCTCGCGCGAGGAGCCGCAGCCGAAATTGTCGCCGGCGACGATGATCTTGGATTTGCGATAGGCCGGCTTGTTGAGCACGAAGTCCGGATTTTCGGCGCCGTCGTCGAGATAGCGCTGCTCGGAGAACAGGCCCTTGCCGAGGCCGGTGCGCTTGATGGTCTTGAGATACTGCTTGGGGATGATCATGTCGGTGTCGACATTGATGATCCGCAGCGGGGCGGCGACGCCTTCCAGGGTCGTGAATTTATCCATTGTTCCTCCGGCTCCCGGCTTTTGCAGTTTAGAACGGCCCTGTTTCATAAAAGGTCTGGTGTTCTGGTCAATAGCAGCCCCGACCCTGGAGGTCTGACATGCGTATTTTGACCATCGCGACGGCCGTTTTTCTGGCGTCCGCGGGTGCCGCCTCGGCCGCCAATGACGGCCCCTGGTGTTATCGTGACTTCAGCGGCCCGCAATACGGTAATTGCTCGTTCTATTCGGCCCGGGAGTGCCTCGCCGTAGCCGGGCTGATGGGCGGGGTTTGCGAGCGCAACCACCGGCCGGCGGAGAACCCGGCCCCGCCGCCGCGGGCTCAGGGCCGGTCCTGGCGGAAATAGGGGCGGTTCTTGAGCTTGAGCATGACGACCGGGCTCGCCATCAGCAGGGCGCCGATGAGAAACGAGCCGGCGAGAGTGCCGGCACCGAGGTTCCCGTCGGCGGCCGCGCGGACATAGCAGGCGACCCCGAGCGGGTAGAACAGGATGACCGCCGTGATCAGCCCCGGCGAGAAACGCCCCCGTGCGCGCGCGAAAGGCAGCACGTGAAAGAAGGTGGCGTTGATCAGCATCAGCGCCGCATAGCCCAGTGCCAAGGCGGGAACAGGGGCGGCGAGTTGCGCGGCGACGATGCCGAGCACGAGGACCAGCGAGTTGACGCCGGAGCAGCCCGTCCAATCCACGGCCAAGCCGAGCACGTTGCGCGCCCAATTACGCCAGTCAAAGGTGAATTCTTCGA
>JANLJK010000205.1 GCA_029255525.1 Pseudolabrys sp. | reverse complement strand
GCGCGTGTCGACCTTGACCAGTTCCTTGCCGGTCTTGGCGTCGACGCCGGTTTCGTTGACGCCCTCGCCCTGCCAGCGGATCTGACGGCCGATGACGCCGAAGGCGCAGTCGATGAACTCGCGCACGGTGTGCGTTTCGCCGGTCGCCAGCACGAAGTCGTCCGGCCGCGGCTGCTGCATGATCATCCACATGCCCTCGACATAATCGCGGGCGTGGCCCCAGTCGCGGCGGGCATCGAGATTGCCGATGAAGAGCGTGTCCTGCTGGCCGGTCTCGATCGCCGCCACCGCGCGCGTGATCTTGCGGGTGACGAAGGTTTCGCCACGGATCGGGCTCTCGTGGTTGAACAGGATGCCGTTCGACGCATGCATGCCGTAGGCTTCGCGGTAGTTCACCGTGATCCAGTAGGCATAAAGCTTGGCGGCGGCATAAGGGCTGCGCGGCGCGAAAGGCGTCTTTTCGTTCTGCGGCGCCGGCGAATTGCCGTAAAGCTCCGAGGTCGAAGCCTGATAGAAGCGGACCTTCTGCTCCAGGCGCAGGATGCGGATGGCCTCCAACAGGCGCAACGTGCCGAGCGCGTCGGAATTGGCGGTGTATTCCGGCGTTTCGAACGACACCTGCACGTGGCTCTGCGCCGCGAGATTGTAGATCTCGTCCGGCTGCGTCTCCTGCATCAGCCGGATGAGATTGGTGGCGTCCGTCATGTCGCCGTAATGCATGAAAAACTTGGTGCTGTGCTCGTGCGGATCGACATACAGATGATCGACGCGCTGGGTGTTGAGCGACGACGAACGGCGCTTCACGCCATGTACGACATAGCCCTTGTTCAGCAGCATCTCGGCGAGATAGGCGCCGTCCTGCCCGGTGATGCCGGTGATCAGCGCAACCTTGTTGGTCATCGATCCAATCCGATTAAATCCGCCTTAGAGGCGATGATACGCGCGATACCATTGAATGAAACGGTTGATGCCGTCGGAAATCGAGGTCGACGGCTTGAAATCGACGTCACGCATCAGGTCGTCGACATTGGCATAGGTCGCCGGCACATCGCCCGGCTGCATCGGCAGCAAGTCACGCTTGGCCTTGATGCCGATCGCTTCTTCGAGCAAGCGCACGACCTCGAGCAATTCGACCGGGTTGTTGTTGCCGATATTGTAGACGCGCCATGGCGCGCTGCTGGAGCCGGGATCGGGATGATCGCCCGACCAGGCCGGATCGCCGGCCGGCGCCTTATCGACCAGCCGCACGATCGACTCCACCACGTCGTCAACATACGTGAAGTCGCGCCGCATGTTGCCCTGGTTGAACAGCTTGATCGGCTCGCCGGCGGCGATCGCCTTGGCGAAGATCCACATCGCCATGTCCGGCCGGCCCCACGGGCCGTACACGGTGAAGAAGCGCAGGCCCGTGGTCGGCAGCTTGAACAGATGCGAATAGGAATGCGCCATCAGCTCGTTGGCCTTCTTGGAGGCGCCATAGAGGCTGAGCGGATGGTCGACATTGTCGTGCACGGAGAACGGCATCTTGGTGTTACTGCCGTAGACCGACGACGACGACGCATACAGAAGATGCCGGCAGCCATTGTGGCGGCAGCCTTCCAGGATGTTGGTGAAGCCGACGATGTTGGAGTCGATGTAAGCGTGCGGGTCGATCAGCGAATAACGCACGCCGGCCTGCGCGGCGAGATGCACCACATGCGGAAACTTGCGCGCGGCGAACAGCGCGGCGATGCCGGCGCGGTCGGCGAGATCGAGCTTGACGAATTCAAAGCCGGGCAGTTTGGCGAGCTCGGCCAGCCGCGCATCTTTCAGCGTCGGGTCGTAATAGTTGTTGAGATTGTCGAGACCGACGACCGGCTTGCCCTGCTCCAGGAGGCGCCTGGCCACATGGAAGCCGATAAAGCCGGCGGCGCCGGTGACGAGGATGGGCTCTACAGACGCCATAGGTCGATCCCTTCGGGTTTGCGGGCGCGATCGAGCCGCGACTTGACGTCGATCACGGTGCCCTTCCCCCCCTTGAGAAGACGCGTCATCAGTCCCCAGCCATCGCCCACGTAGTCCTGGTGCGCCACAGCCAACACGATCGCGTCGGCCGGCTGAAGCGCCTCCATCGGCGTGAGCGTGACGCCGTATTCGTGGCTCGTCTCATCAGCGAGCGCAAGCGGGTCGTGCACCTGCACGCGAAGGCCGAAGCGTTCCAGCTCACGTACGATGTCGATCACCTTGGAGTTGCGGATGTCCGGCACGTTCTCCTTGAAGGTCATGCCGAGCACGGTCACCACCGCATTGGTGCAGTTGCGCAAAGTCAGGCTGCGCACGGTCTCGTGTGCCACCCACTGGCCCATGCCGTCATTGATGCGCCGTCCCGCGAGGATGATCGCCGGATGATAACCGGCCTTCTCGGCGCGATAGGTCAGGTAATATGGATCGACGCCGATGCAGTGGCCGCCGACAAGGCCCGGTTGATAATTGAGGAAGTTCCACTTGGTCGCGGCGGCCGCGAGCACGTCGCCGGTATCGATGCCGAGCTGATGGAAGATCGCCGACAGTTCGTTCATGAAGGCGATGTTGAGATCGCGTTGTGTGTTTTCGATGACCTTGGCGGCTTCCGCCACCTTGATCGACGGCGCGCGATGGACGCCGGCCGTGACCACCGAGCCATAGACGTCGGCGACGATGGCGAGCGTCCTGGCGTCCTGGCCGGAGACGACCTTGGTGATGGTTTCGAAACGATGCGTCTTGTCGCCGGGGTTGATACGCTCGGGCGAATAACCGACGGTGAAGTCGACACCCGCCTTGAGGCCGGATTTCTTCTCCAGCACCGGCAGGCAGTCTTCCTCGACCGCGCCGGGATAGACGGTGGATTCGTAGACGACGATGTCGCCCTTTTTGAGCACCGCGGCGACGGTGGCGGAGGCCGAGAGCATGGCGCCGAGATCGGGGCGATGCGCCTCGTCGATCGGCGTCGGCACGGTGACGATGTAGAAATCGGCCTCCCTGAGGCGGGCCGGCTCGTACTCATAGGCAAGGCTCTTCTGCCGGAGATCGGCCGGCTCGACCTCACGGGTACGATCATGACCGGAGGTCAGTTCTTCGACGCGCTTCTTGTCGATGTCGAACCCGACCACGGGCACGCCGGAGCGGGCAAAGGCGACGGCGACGGGCAACCCGACATAACCGAGCCCGATCACTGCGATCTTGCGTTGATGCGCCGCCAAATACACCTCCTGCCCCTCAAGGCCCGCGTCTCTTTAGCCGGGGAGCGGGGTCGGCTCAACGCTCAATATCGGGTCTGGTCAATGCCCTACCGGTTAACGGGCGGTGCCCAGAACCGCCACCAGTTCGCCGCCTTCGACGCGCTCCAGCACGGTGCCGCAACTGCGCCTCATGGCGGCCACACAGGCATCGCGCCCGGCGGTCGTCTGCCGCCACAGCGGCTCGCGGTCCACCGGCAGGCCGAAACGGCCCGGGTTCGTCCCCGGCGCGGCAAAGCGAGCGGCCAGATTGCCGTAGCGGATATAGAGCCCCATCACCGCCGGCCGCTCGGGGCCACAGACGCACACGGCCTCGCCCGGCGCGGCATAACTGACGGGGATGCCAGGGATGGCACGCATTGACGTGTCCGGCGCGTTGGCGAGCACGGTCGTGCCGGGCGCGAGCAGGCCTTTCACGCGCGCCTCGGCGATCAGCGACTTCATCGGGAAGAAGATGGCGGCATCGTAGTTCTCGATGAAGTTGAGATCGGTGACCGGCGCCGCCGCGCGCACGATGGCGCCGGCCGCGCTCGGCGCCTGCAGCACGAGCGCCAACGCCGCGGCGGCAAGCGCGCCTTTCGCGCCCATCGCATAACCGAAGGCCAGCAGACCGGCCGCGAGGAACGGCAGCGACGGCAACAGGAAGCGGAAATAGCCGAGCCAGCTCAGCGAGTCGCGCTCGACGATGAAGAACGTAACGAGCAGCACGCCGGTCATGCTCAGACACACGATCTGCCAGCGGCGCGACGCAAAGCGCACCAGCATCGCCAATAGCAAGACAAGCGCGACAGCATACAACGTCGCACTGCCCGTCGTGAACGAGGCCATCAGACGTTGCGCGAACTCTTGCAGATATGGCGCCAGCGGACCGTCCGGCAGACCGAAGTGGAAGCCGCGCGTCGCTTCGACGCCGTCGGCGGCGACATTGTTGCGCGCGACATAATAGAGAAGGAAGGGCGCGCCGGCAGCGAGACCGCACCCGCACAGGCGCCAGAACGCGCGCGCCGCAAGCCGCCACGGCGCGCCGGCGAGCCAGACGAACGGCAAGGCGAAGATCAACGGCTCCTTGACCAGTGCCGCGGCGCCGATCAGCAGGCAGGCCACGGGCGCGCCATGCGCGCCGCGATCGATCAGCAGTTCGATCGCCAGCAGGCAGAAGACGATCGCCCAAGGCTCGACGTAAACACTGTCGAAATAATAGATGACGTCCTGGTGCCAGAAGAGCAGCACGCCAAAGGCCAGCACGCACAGGTCGGGCCAACGGCCGATCAGCCAGGGCCGCAACGCGAACAGCCACAGCACCGGCGCGAGCACATTGGCAAGGCGTCCGGCAAGCTCGACATTGCCGACGAGGAAGGCCGGCCCAAGAAACGGCATGGCCAGCATGTAGCCGCCCGCGGGATAGCGCACGAAGATCGTCTGTTCGCAAAGGCCCCACGCAACCGCCGCCGCCGTGGCAATAACGAGCGCCCAGAGCCGGTGGCGACGATAGACCATCATTGTCACGACGATGAGAATGGCGAGTAACGCGACGCGCGCCAGCAACGCGGCACTCACGGCATGCTTCATGAGCATGCGCACATCGTCAAACGTCGGCACGCGTACGACTGCGCTTCCTGGTGGCGACAACCACCAGAACGCGATCCGGTAAGCCTGGCCAACGTGGAAATAATGATCGCCGCTGAAGGGGAAGTCGCGGTTGACGCCGAGCGCGAAGGTCACCAGCAGCGGCGCAACGATGACAAGGCCGATGAGCACGTTGAGAGACGTGAAGCGGTCGCGCCGCGGCGCGCCGAGGCGCAAATCGGGCGCTGTGAAGGCGACCACGGCCATGATGAGCACGTCCAGGACGGC
>JANLJK010000204.1 GCA_029255525.1 Pseudolabrys sp. | reverse complement strand
CGACCATGACGCCCGCCGGCAAATCGAGGGTCACCTTCTCGAGCGCGTCGACC
The DNA here is from genome assembly GCA_029255525.1 of Pseudolabrys sp. Taxonomy (GTDB): domain Bacteria; phylum Pseudomonadota; class Alphaproteobacteria; order Rhizobiales; family Xanthobacteraceae; genus Pseudolabrys. The sequence continues at coordinate 5,069 of JANLJK010000204.1, read as the reverse complement.
TTGCCGTAGCGTAAGGAGACCTCACGCAACCGGACGACCGGCGCCGCGGCCGGACTGGTCATTGCGCCGGCAGCCTGGTTTGCAGCTTGTCGGGCCACACGGCGTTGGGATCGAGCCGCACATAGGCCATGCCGGGCACACCGGTCTTTACGATGCGCATGTATTTGCGTAGCAGCTCGGGGTCGATACGCGCCTTCACGCGGAACATCAGCTTCTCGCGCTCTTCCGCCGTCTCCACCGTCTTGGGCGTGAATTGCGCCACGTCGGCGACGAAGCTGACGCGTGCCGGGATGACGTATTGCGAGGCGGCATCCATGACGAGCCGGACGTCTGCGCCCATGCTGATCTGGCCGGCGGCGCGCGTCGGCAGAAAGAAGGTCATGTAGACGTCGCTGAGGTCGACGAGGTTGAGCACCTTGCCGCCGGCGCCCAGCACTTCGCCGGGCTGCGCCACGCGATACTGGACGCGGCCGTCGCGCGGCGAGGTTAGCGTGCTGTCATTGATGTCGGCCTGGATGCGCTCGATCGTGGCTTTGGCGGCTTCGGCTGAGGCAGTCACGTTGATGACCTGGGACTCGGCGGAACTGATGGCGGCATCCGCGGCCGCGATCTGCGCTTCGGCGGCGCTGACAGCGGCCTTGGCGCCCTCGTGGCGGGCTTTGTCATTGTCCAACGTTTCGACCGAGGCGGTGCCGCGCTTGGTCAACTCCTCCGAGCGCTCGAACCGTTTCTGGGCGGCCTCAGCCTCGGCCTTGCGCATCGCCAGCGTCGCCACCGCGGATTGTTTCTCGGCCTTGCGCTGGGTCACCTGCGACTGCGCCGCGACGATGCCAATCTGCGCCTGCTTGAGGGCGGCCTCGGCTTCGCGCCGCTGCGCTTCCAGCACCGACGTGTCCATCTTGGCCAGCACTTGGCCAGCGGTGACGAAGTCGCCTTCGTCGACCATGACCGCCTTGAGGCGGCCGGCGATCTTGGCCGCGATGTCGATATCGACCGCTTCGAGGCGGCCATTGGCGCTGGCGAAGCCCGGGCCGAGCGAGGCCGGCTTGAGATAGATCCAGGCGGCCCAGGCCACGGCGCCGGCGATCAACAGGATGCCGATCCGAGCGATCCACTTTTTCTGCGGCACCGTCATGCCGAACGTCTCCTTATTGCCCGCCAGCATAGCGTGCGGCCGTGACAAATCCTTAGGCCGTGCTGCACCGCAACGGTTGACCTGGATCAACGGGGTAACGCACGGCGCTGCGCGCGGCAATCACCGATGCGGAAACCAAGCTTAGCAGCGGGAAAATGGTGTGAGGCGTAGTGTCCGGGGCCTCTCCGATCACACTGCTGCTATCATCCGGCAAAGTCTGCGCCGGGCAGTCCCGGACGCGCGCTGACATACAAAATGGGAAGAGACGACCACATGAGCAGACCCGTCATCATTACTTGCGCGCTCACCGGCGCGGCCGAGATCACCGGCAAGAACAAGGCTGTGCCCGTGACGCCGCAGGAGATCGCTGATTCGGCGATCGGGGCGGCGCGTGCCGGCGCGGCCATTGTGCACATCCATGTGCGCGACCCGGCGACAGCTAAGCCCAGCATGCGGCTCGACCTCTATCAGGAGGTGGTCGAGCGCATCCGCCAGTCGGGCGTCGATGTGCTCATCAACCTCACCACTGGCGCGGGCGCGCGCTACCTGCCGGGCGCCGAAGACCCGTTGGTGGCGGCATCCGGCACCACGCTCAGCCGTTGGCAAAAACGCGTCGAGCATGTCGCCGCGCTCAAGCCCGATATCTGTAGCCTCGATGTCGGCAGCATGAATTTCGGCGAATGGGTGTTCGTGAACACGCCGTCGCATCTGCGCGAGATGGCGACCGTCATCGGCCAAGCCGGCGTGAAGCCGGAGCTTGAGGTCTTCGACCTCGGCCATATCCGCTTGGCCCGCCATCTCATCGACAAGGCGTTCGTCGCGCAGCCGCCTCTGTTCCAGCTCTGCCTCGGCATTCCGTGGGGCGCGCCGGCGACGCCGGAGGCCATGATGGCGATGCGCGACCAGTTGCCTGCCGGGGCCCTGTGGGCGTCCTTCGGCATCGGCGCCACGCAGTTTCCGATGGTGGCCCAGGCTGTGCTGCTCGGCGGTCATGTGCGGGTCGGTTTCGAGGACAATCTCTATCTCGCCCACGGCGTGCCGGCGCCGAGCAATGCCGCGCTGGTGGAGAAGGCGGTCGAGATCATCAAGCAGCTCGGCGAGCGCCCGGCGACGGCACGCGAGGCGCACGAGATGCTGCACTTGGCGGGGCGGTGAATACCGCCATCGCGGGCGGGCGGCCGGCCATTGCAGGCGCATGCAAAGCTTTGAAATAGCGCCCGGAGTTCTGTAAAGGGTCCGGGCAACAGGTATTACACCATCAGTGGCTTTAGAACGGGCCTGTAAACCCGTGACTTCCGGCCCATCTGATCCCCGTAAAACCGAAGATTCTGGCGATGCCCCGGTCGGGCATCGCGACTTTTTTGACGAGCCCGCGCGCCTATGATCCGTCTCGACAACATCAGCAAACAGAACGGCCACCAGATCCTCTTCATCGAGGCTTCGGCAACCCTCAACAAGGGGGAAAAGATCGGCCTCGTCGGTCCCAACGGTGCCGGCAAGACGACTTTGTTCCGGATGATTACCGGGCAGGAGCAGCCGGACGAGGGGCAGGTGGCCGTCGATCGGGGCGTGACCATCGGCTATTTCAGCCAGGACGTCGGCGAGATGGCGGGCCGCAGCGCCGCCGCCGAGGTGATGGATGGCGCCGGTCCGGTGAGCGTCGTTGCCGCTGAGCTGAAGGAGCTGGAGGCCGCGATGGCCGATCCGGACCGAGCGGACGAGATGGAGTCGATCATCGAGCGTTACGGCGAGGTGCAGCACCGCTTCCAGGAGCTTGACGGCTACGCCCTAGAAGGCCGGGCGCGCGAAGTCCTGGCGGGCCTGAGCTTCAGCCAGGAGATGATGGATGGCGACGTCGGCGCTCTGTCCGGCGGCTGGAAGATGCGCGTGGCGCTGGCCCGTATCCTGCTGATGCGCCCGGACGTCATGCTGCTCGACGAACCGTCGAACCATCTCGACCTCGAAAGCCTGATCTGGCTCGAGCAGTTCCTCAGAGGCTACGAGGGCGCGCTCATGATAACCTCGCACGACCGCGAGTTCATGAACCGCATCGTCACTAAGATCGTCGAGATCGACAGCGGCTCGCTGACGACCTATTCGGGTAATTACGAGTTTTACGAGCAGCAGCGGACACTGAACGAAAAGCAGCAGCAGGCCCAGTTCGAGCGCCAGCAGGCGATGCTGGCCAAGGAGATCAAGTTCATCGAGCGCTTCAAGGCGCGCGCCTCGCACGCCGCCCAGGTGCAGAGCCGGGTAAAGAAGTTGGACAAGATCGAGCGCGTCGAGCCGCCGCGGCGCCGCGAAACCGTGTCATTCGACTTTCCGACGCCGCCGCGCTCGGGCGAGGACGTGGTCAGCCTCAAGAATGTGCACAAGGGCTATGGCAGCCGGCGCATTTATGACGGGCTCGACTTTTCGGTGCGGCGCAAGGAGCGCTGGTGCGTCATGGGTATCAACGGCGCCGGCAAGTCCACGCTGCTGAAGCTGGTGGCCGGCTCCTCGCAGCCCGACGACGGCACGGTGGCGCTCGGGGCGAGCGTGAAGATGGGCTATTTCGCGCAGCACGCCATGGATCTGCTCGACGGCGAACGCACAGTGTTCGAGGAGTTGGAATACTCGTTTCCACAAGCCGGGCAGGGCTCGCTGCGCACCTTGGCCGGCTGCTTCGGCTTCTCCGGCGACGACGTCGAAAAGAAATGCCGCGTTCTGTCGGGCGGCGAGAAGGCGCGGCTGGTGATGGCGAAGATGCTCTACGACCCGCCGAACTTCCTGGTGCTGGACGAGCCGACGAACCATCTCGACATGGCGACGAAGGAAATGCTCATCACGGCGCTCGCCGATTACGAGGGCACCATGCTGTTCGTTTCGCACGACCGGCATTTCCTGGCCGCGCTGTCCAACCGCGTGCTGGAGCTGACGCCCGAAGGCATTCACCAGTACGGCGGTGGCTACACCGAATACGTCGCGCGTACGGGCCACGAGGCGCCTGGCCTGCACAGTTGAGGCGTGCAAGCCGGTCGCGCCGGTCAGAACGGTCGCACCGGTCAAAACGAATGTGTTGAGGTTTGGACTTAGCGGCTGGCGGCGGTGATCACGCGGCGGGTCGGCTTGCGCTCGACCACGACGGTGCGCGGTGCGGAGGCTTGGCCCGAGAACACGATCGACTTGATGACGTTCTTGCGCGGCGCTACGGCGGCCTTGAGAAGCTCACTGTTACGCACCTGATCGTAGGGCAGCCCGATCAGCGAAGCGGCGATTTCGGCCTGCTCGTCGAGATTGTCAGTCAGGCCTTGGGCTGCGGCAATGGCCTCCTCAAGCGTCGGCGCGTCGTTGCGGACGCGGCGCGGACCGAATTTAGTGTTCCAAGCCTGGTTGTTGTTCTTGCTCATGAATCTGAAGTCTCTTGGTCTCGATTTGCCCCTTTATGCCTCGAATGCCGCATTGCAGCAAGAAGAAATGGTGCAGTGCAGTATCCCGATTATGGATGGCAGTGGGAAAACAAGGTGGCGACCCCGGCTGGATTCGAACCAGCGACCCTCAGCTTAGAAGGCTGATGCTCTATCCAACTGAGCTACGGGGCCTGACCGCGTCCGGTTTACCTGCGCCGCGCCGGCATTGAAAGGCGCTCATCGGCATAGTCCCGAGCATCGGCGCGATTCGTGTCAGGCGCATTGCATGCACTTTGCTGCTGACCGGGCCGGCTTATCGTCGGTCCAATAGCGAGTGTCCACGATAATCAATGGAGGCTAAACTACAAATAATAACAATATCTTATGGCGAAAACCTTCAGCATTTAACTTCGTTTCTCAGCCATTGCTGCAAGGTCTTTGATCACACGTCATTTTTGTTCGAAGTCAATGGCAGCAGCCGTGCAAGGGTGCCGAATGTATAAACACGTGAGTTCCGTCACGACCTCGACACCATCGCACGCTGC
>JANLJK010000203.1 GCA_029255525.1 Pseudolabrys sp. | reverse complement strand
CATCGTGCTGGTATTCGTGCTGAGCCAGAGCGACGCGCATGGATTTGCCGCCGGCGACCTGTTCCTGCTCGGCACGGTCGTGGCCGGCGCTTTCGGCTACACGATGTCGGGCCGGCTAAGCCTGCGCATGCCGGGCTGGGAGGTCATCTCCTGGCAGGTGGCGCTCTTCCTGCCGCTGTCGGCGCTGGCCGCTTGGGTGCTGTGGCCGGCCTCGCTGGCGAATGTGCCGGCCTCGGCCTGGGCCGGGCTCGCTTATGTCGCCTTCATCAGCCAGTTCTTCGCCTTCTTCGTGTTCAACGCCGCGATGGCGACGGGCGGCGTCGCGCGCGTCGGACAACTGATGCTGCTGCAACCCTTCATGATCGTGGCGCTGGCCTGGCCGGTGAACGGCGAGCCGATCCGCCTCCTGACGTTGGCCTATGCCGCCGCCGTGGTCGCGACCGTCGTCATCGGTCAGCGCATGCGCGTGACACGCGGATAAAAAAGCGCACGGGCCGTATCGCCCGTGCGCTTGCAATCATCCGCGAAAGAACGCGTCTTACTTCTTATACGCCGCGACCACGGCTTCGCCGTCGGCACCGGCCTTCTTCAGCCAGTCGGCGGTGAGCTGATCGCCGACCTTCTTCAGGCCGGCCTTCAGCGTGTCGCTCGGCGGCAGCACTTTCATGCCGCGCGCCTTCAACTGATCCTGATACCAGCCGGCCTTCTCCTGCCACATCTTCCAGCCGCGCGTTTCCGCCTCCGCCGCTGCCTTGAGCAGCGCTTCCTGCGTCGGCTTATCGAGCGAGTCGAAGGCGGCCTTGTTGACGAAGGTGATGTTCTTCGGAATCCAGGCCTGCGTGTCGTAGAAGTGCGTCATCGTCTCCCAGGCCTTGCTGTCGTAGCCGGTTGCCGCCGAGGTCATGAACGAGTTGACGACGCCTGTCGCCAGCGCCTGCGCCAATTCGGCCGCTTGCACGGTGACCGATTGCGCGCCGACAAGCTCGCCGATGCGCGTCGTGCCGACGTTATAGGCGCGCCACTTGAGGCCCTTCATATCCTCGACCGAATTGATCTCCTTCTTGGCATAGATGCCCTGCGGCGCCCACGGCACCGCGAACAGTACCATCAGACCCTGTGCGGCGAGCTTCTTCTCGATTGCGGGCTTGGAGGCCTGCCAGAGCTTCATCGATTCCGGAAAGCTGGTGGCGAGGAACGGCACGACGTCGATGCCGAAGATCGGGTCTTCGTTCTCGTGCAGCGAAATGAGCACCTCGCCGACCTGCGCCTGGCCGGTCTGCACGGCGCGCTTGATCTCAGGCGCCTTAAACAGCGAAGCGCCGGCATGGACCGTGATCTGCAACTTGTTGCCGGTCGCCGCGGCGACGTCCTTGGCGAACAACGCGAGGTTCTCGCTGTGCGGATTGTCCGGCGGATAGGCGGCTGGCAGGTTCCATTTGGTCTGCGCGGAAGCGGGCGACGCCGACAGCGCAATCGCGCCGGCAGCGGCGAGAAGCAAGGTCCGAAGCAAGGTCATGAGACGCCCCTTTGATCTGACTACGAGGGAAAAGCCAATCGCGGCAGAACCATCACGATATCAGGAAATACGGTAATGATCGCGACCGCGACGACCAGCAGAAAGAAGAACGGCAGCGACGCGCGCGCCACCGTGTTGGAGTCCTTGCCGCTCATGGTCTGCAGCACGAACAGATTGAAACCGACCGGCGGCGACACCTCGGCCATCTCCACCACCAGCACCACGAAGATGCCGAACCAGACAAGGTCGAAGCCGGCCTGCTTGATCATCGGCACGACGATGGCCGTGGTCAACACGATCATCGAGATGCCGTCGAGCGCGGTACCGAGCACGATATACATAACGGTGAGCGCCCCGATCAGCGCGTAAGGGCTGAGATGGAAACTGTCGACCCAGCCGGCCAGCGCCGCCGGAATGCCGGTATAAGCCATCGACGTCGACATGTAGGACGCGCCGGCCAGGATCAGCATGATCATGCAATTGACGCGCACGGTGCCCATGACGCTCGCCCAGAACGACTCCCAGGTCAGCGCCTTGTGCCACCAGGCGATCGCCAACGAACCCATGACGCCCCAGGCCGCGCATTCGGTCGCGGTCGCCCAGCCGAGCAGCAGCGACAGGAAGACGAGTACGATGAGCAGCGCCAGCGGTAGAAGCTGGCGAGATTCGTGCAGCTTCTCGCGAAACGTCAGCGACGGTTCGGCCGGCGGCGTCTTCTTCGGATTGAGCAGCGACCAGCCGGCGATGTAACCGGAGTAAAGCGCCATCACCAGGAGGCCCGGCAGGAAGCCGGCGAGGAATATCTGGATGATCGAGACGTTGGCCGCCACCGCATAGACCACCATGGTGATCGACGGCGGGATGAGGATGCCCAGTGTGCCGGCGCCGGCCAGCGAGCCGAGCGAGACCATCTCGTCATAGCCGCGCTTCTTCAACTCGGGCAGCGCGATCTTGGCGACGGTGGCGCAGGTCGCGGCGGAAGAGCCCGACACCGAGCCGAAGATGCCGCAGGCGAGCACATTGACATGCATCAGCCGGCCAGGAATACGGTTGAGCCAGGGCGCGAGGCCGCGGAACATCTCCTCCGACAATTTCGTGCGGAACAGAATCTCGCCCATCCAGATGAACAGCGGCAGCGCGGCCAGCGTCCACGAATTGCTGTTGCCCCAGATCGTGGTGGCAAGCACCGGCCCGGAGGGAATGCCGCCGCCGATGAACTGCATGCCGACATAACCGGTCGCCAAGAGCGCGATAGCGATCCATACGCCGCCGGCGAGCAGCGCGCTGAGAAACACCAACAACAATGCGGCAATGCCGACGAGTTCCGCCATGTCAGACGCCGCTCTGAATGGCTTGCTCGACGACCTCTTCGGCCGTCCGCGGCTTCGGCTTCTCGTAGCGCGGGATGTTGCCGCGCACGACGTGGATGAATTCGTCGATAAAGGCGACGAGCAGGATGATCAGTCCGCCGGCATAGCCAAGCTGCGGAATCCACAGCGGCACCGGCAGCACGCCCTGCGCCATGTCGTGGAAGCGCCACGAGTCGTAGGTGAGCATCACTGCGTAATAAGTGAAGAACGCCACGAAGAAACCGCCGACAGCCAGTGCGGCGATCTCGATGATGTGGCGGATGCGGCCCTCGAGCCGGTCGATCAGCAGGCCGACGCGGATCATCTCGCCATGGCGGAAGGTGTGCGCGAGGCCGAGGAAGGACGTCGCGACCATGCACCACGACACCAGGTCGTCGCCGGCCGGAATATTGATGCCGAGCGGACGCCCGGCGGAGAGCAGTATCATCAGGACGAAGATGGCGAGCAGGAACGCGCCCGCCGCATAGCCCGCGAAAAGATAGAGCCGGTCGAGAAAGATACGCATACGGTCCCCTCACCCGCATGATGACGGTTCGCCGGGGCGGCAGGCAACAGGTTTCGGCGCGAAATCAGGTGGGACTTTCGGATAGGCGCCGGCGGACTTGTCTTAACCGTGCGAAGGCGGACATAGTGCCTGCCTCTTTGTTCAAGGCCCTCGTCCATGCCCACCAAGACCACGCCGCGCCGTTGGGACTTCTGGATCGACCGCGGCGGCACCTTCACCGACATCGTCGGCCGCCGGCCGGACGGCACATTGGTCGCGCACAAGCTCCTGTCGGAGAACCCGGAGGCCTATGCCGATGCCGCCGTGCAGGGCATCCGCAATCTGTTGGGCCTGAAGGCGGGAGAGCCGATCCCGGCGGCCAAAGTCAATGCCGTGAAGATGGGCACCACGGTCGCGACCAATGCGCTTCTGGAGCGTAAGGGCGACCGCACGCTGCTGCTCATCACCAAAGGTTTCCGCGACGCGCTCAAGATCGGCTATCAGGCGCGGCCGAAGATCTTCGCCCGGCACATCATCAAGCCGGACATGCTCTATGAGCGCGTGGCCGAAGTAGACGAACGTATTCGTTCTGATGGCGCGGTTGAAAAGGAGCCCGATCTCGCGGCGGTGCGCGCCGATCTCGCAACGGCCAAGCGCGATGGTATCGATACGGTCGCCATCGTCTTCATGCACGCCTACCGCTTTCCCGAGCACGAAAAGCGCGTGGCGAAGCTCGCCCGCGACATGGGCTTCGCCCAAGTCTCGGTCAGCCACGAGGTCTCGCCGCTGATCAAGCTCGTGGGGCGTGGCGACACCACGGTGGTGGACGCCTATCTCTCGCCGATCCTGCGGCGCTACGTCGCGCGCGTCACCGACGCCCTCGACACCAAGCAGTCGCAGGCGCGGCTCATGTTCATGATGTCGTCCGGCGGGCTGACCGCGGCCGAGCTGTTCCAGGGCAAAGACGCCATCCTGTCAGGCCCCGCCGGCGGCGTGGTCTCGATGGCGGAGACCGGGCGGCAGGCCGGCTTCGACCGCCTGATCGGCTTCGACATGGGCGGCACGTCCACCGACGTCTCCCATTTCGACGGCGAGTACGAGCGCACCTTCGAGACCGAGGTCGCCGGCGTGCGCATGCGCGCGCCGATGATGCTGATCCATACGGTCGCGGCCGGCGGCGGGTCGATCCTGCATTACGACGGCGCGCGCTTCCGGGTCGGCCCGGATTCAGCCGGCGCCAACCCGGGTCCGGCCTGCTACCGGCGCGGCGGACCACTGGCCGTCACCGACGCCAATGTCATGCTCGGCAAGCTGATGCCGGAATTCTTCCCGAAGATATTCGGCCCCGGCCAAAACGAACCGCTCGATTTCGGCAGCGTACGGCACGGCTTCAACAATCTGGCGCAGCGCGTCGGCCTCCGGCAAAGGGACGAGACCGTTACCGGCGAAAAGATCGCCGACGGCTTCATCAAGATCGCGGTCGAGAACATGGCCAACGCGATCAAGAAGATTTCCGTGCAACGCGGCTATGACGTCACGCGCTATGCGCTGAACTGCTTCGGCGGCGCCGGCGGCCAGCATGCATGTCTCGTCGCCGATGCGCTCGGCATGACCAAGGTGCTGATCCATCCTTTTTCGTCGCTGCTCTCGGCCTATGGCATGGGGCTGGCCGACATTCGTGCGACCAGAGAGCAGGCGATCGAATTGCCGTTCGGCCTCAAGGCCCTCGCCGCGCTCAAGCGCACCGCCAGGCACCTCGGTAA
>JANLJK010000202.1 GCA_029255525.1 Pseudolabrys sp. | reverse complement strand
ATGTTGAAGGCCCGCGCGCCGGACGCCGCGGCCGGCGGCGCACTCACGCTCTGCGCCACGCTCGGCGTCGCCATGACAACTGCCGCCAGCGCGCTCGACGCCATCAGCATGGACAGAAGGGCAAAGCGTGGACGCCGGTGGCGCCCGTTCGTTGCTTGATCCCACGAGCGCTGACCGACCGTTGCGCTCTCAATCCACCGACTTCCCATTGCCCACCCGTTCTCCAGTCCCACCTGCGCGGGACGACTGACCCATGAGGGCGTCACCCTCACAGACTGAGACACGTGAGAACGCGGGAACCATTACCCGCCGAGGCAGGATTTTTTTGGGAAGCCGGAACGGTCAGTTCGCGGCGGTCACAATCACCATCAGATTGGTGGCGTGCAGGAGCCGGATCGGCAGCGTGGCGGCGATCGTATCAAGAGCGGCATCCGCCTGCCGGGCATCGAAGATCGCCGTCACCGGAATATCGCCGATGCGGCGGTCGAGCAGCAGGATGCGGCCACGCCGGTAGCGTTCCAATTCGGCAAGTACCCGGCGCAGCGGCACTTCCTGGAACACCAAGCGGTCGCGCCGCCATGCCTGCACGACATCGAGATCGGCGGGCGCCGGCACACCAAGGCCATCGGCGCTGTAGCTCACCTGCCAGCCCTGTTGCAGGGTCGTCGCTGGGCCGGTCGGCGCGCGCACCGACACCCGATGCTCGGCGACCGTGACCGTGACCTGCCCGTTGGCATTCTTCACATCGAACTTGGTGCCGAGCGCTTCCACAACGCCGTGCGCCGCCTCGACCAGGAAGGGCCGCGCCGGATCGCGCGCGACGTCGAAAAATGCTTCACCGGCATGGAGAATGACGCGGCGCGTATCGGCATTGAATGCAACGGATAGTGCCGACAGGCTGCCGAGTTCGACCGAGGAGCCGTCGGGCAGTTGCACCGTGCGCCGTTCGCCCACGCCCGTGCGTTCGTCGGCGAACAGATCGCGCGGGATGAACAGATATCCGGCGGTGGCGCCGATGACAATGACTGCGCCGGCCGATAGCAGCAGCTTGCGCCGGCTCAGCGCGCGGGAACGCCGGCGCAAATGGGCGCGGACCGCGGGCGCAATCGTATCGAAACGCGACCACAATTGCTCGGCCCGATCCCACGCCGCCTGATGCGCCGGGTCGCGCGCGAGCCACGTGGCAAAGCCCTGCCGGTCGGCATCGGTCGCCTGTTCGTCGCGCAACCGGACGAACCACTCCAGCGCTTCGATGGTGAGAGGGTCGTCGTCCCGCATGCTGTCCCTGGCCATGCCGACTGTCGGCGAACGGGCTCCGCTGCAAGCGCTTCTAACGATTCGTGCGCGTCGGAAGAAGAATTATCTCGCCTGCGCTTCAGTCAAGACACGAGACGCCGGTCGAGGTCGGCGAGCGCCTTGACCATCTGGACCATCACCGTGTTGCGCGCGATGCCGAGCCGTACGGCGGTCTCGTCATAGCTCAACCCTTCGAATTTATGCAGCACGAAGACTTCTCGACGCCGTGGCGGCAGTTCGGCGATGGCCGCCAACAGCCGCTGCATCTCGCTGCGATAGATCACCACCGTTTCCGGCGACGGCGCCGTATCGGGCACGACGTTGCGCACGTCGTCGGAGACGTCGATCTCCACACCCTGCCGCCGGTGACGCAAGTGATTGATCGCGAGATTGGTGGCGGTGCGCGACAGATAGGCGCCGGTATGCTCAATGCCGCCGGCACGCAAGGCCCGCAAGACATTGACGAAAGCGTCCTGGACGAGTTCCTCCGCCGTCGCGCGGTTGCCGACGATGCGGTTGATGAGCTGCATCAACCGCCCGCGCTCGGCAAGCAACGTCTGCACAAGATCGAGAGACAACACCGACATGAGCCACACCACCACGCCGCGCCGATCATCGCGCGCGCTGGTAATGGACTTACCGCAGGAATAATTCTTTCACAATATCAATAGTTTAGAGATATTCCAAGGTGAGCGCTTCAAATTGCACTCTCTGAGACGCCGGGCTGCTGTGCCGCGCGAAGCTTCCTGGTGCGGGCGGCCGGACTCGAACCGGCACGGGATTACTCCCAACGGATTTTCTTACCAGCTACGGCTTTCGCCGCCGCCACGGAATGGCGTTTGTGGTCTGGACTATCCCTTCACCGTAGCCACCGGCCTTAGGTGCTGCCCGTCTAGTCTCTACACCTTCCCGTTTCCGGGCTTGGCTCGGGATTGCCAGCGAAGGTTTCCCCGACTTTGGGCAGTTCTACTCCCCGCGTTTCCACGGGGGCACTCAATCGCTCAAGTCCGTTGCGTCTACCATTCCGCCACGCCCGCGAACGTCTCTCTATAACCTTGGCGCTCGCGCCCGCCAAGCAAAGGCGGCGGTGCCAGCCTCAATCGCCGCCGGCGCGGATCGGCGGCACGAAGGCAAGCCCCGTATCCCAAGGGAAATAGATCCAGGTGTCCTGCGACACTTCGGTGATGAAGGTGTCGACCATCGGCCGTCCCATCGGCTTGGCGTAGACGGTGGCGAAATGCGCCGCCGGCAACAACTCACGCACCACGCGCGCGGTTTTGCCGGTGTCGACCAGGTCATCGATGATCAACACGCCCTTGCCCTCGCCGCGCATCGAGGTGATCTCGGGCGCCACGCCCTTCATCACCTTCAACTCGCCCTGGTTCTTGTAGTCGTGATAGCTGGCGATGCAGATCGTCTCGATGATGCGCACGTTGAGTTCGCGCGCCACCACCGCCGCCGGCACCAAGCCGCCGCGCGTGATGCAGACCACCGCGTCGAAGGGCCCCGCCTCGTGCAGCCGCCAGGCGAGCGCGCGCGCATCGCGGTGGAATTGATCCCACGACACCGGAAAGATCTTGTCCGGGCGGGACGCGTGTTCAGGTTGAGGCATGTCGCAATCGTCTCCGTCTCACGCGGACGCCTCAGGCGCCCAGTTGCGCCTTCACTTTCACCAGCATGGCTTCAATGGCGGCCTTCGCCTCGGCGAGTTTTCCAGCGTCGCGCGAGCGCACCACGATATTGGTGTTCGGACCGTGCTTTTCGTCGACAAAGGGATAACTGCCGATGATCGTGTCGGGATGCGCCTTGGCAATGGCGCCCAGCTCCGTGCCGACATCGCCTTCCTTGGCGTCGGCGCGAATCGACTCCGACATCAGCTTGGTCCCGGTCTTCAGCTTCGGCGCCACCTCGTCCAGCATCGCCTGCATCACCGACGGGATGCCCGCCATGGTGATGACATTGCCGATCCAGAAGCCCGGCGCCCCCGACACCTTGTTGGCAACCAGAGCCGCGCCGCGCGGGATGCGCGTCATGCGCATGCGCGCCTCGTTGAGCTCACCACCGGTCTTGGCGAGGCGTTCCTTCATGATGGCAATGGCTTCGGGATGGAAATCGAGCGGCACGCCGAAGGCCTTGGCAACGCAGTCGGCGGTGATGTCGTCATGGGTGGGGCCAATGCCGCCTGTGGTGAAAACATACAAATATTTCGCGCGCAGGGCGTTGAGCGCCGCGACGATGGCCGCTTCGTCATCCGAGACGACCCGTACTTCCTTCAGGTCGATGCCGATCGCGGTGCAATAATCGGCGATGAAGCCGATGTTCTTGTCCTTGGTGCGGCCGGAGAGGATCTCATCGCCGATCACCAGCACGGCCGCGGTGACGATCTCTTGTCCGGGCGCGGCGGTCATGGGGGCTCCTTACGGACGCGCGGCTTGGCTTACAAGCCGTTAGATGGCGTGCCCGCTATAAAGCATGATCCGGCCGCTACCGGAAGCGTCGCGTCCGCTTCTGCGCGGGACCGTGTGGACGGCCCCGCGTTACGGTTTTTTTGGCGGTTGCAGCACGAAAGTGTGCGCTCCTGAGACGATGCCGTTCCACACCGGCGCGGCCGCGATCGCGAGATGCCAGAGCGCATGGAATGACGAGGTGGCGTTGTTGAACTGGCCCGACCAGGTGGTCACCGAGTTGCACCCGGTCCAGGTCACCGCGAAGGTCACCGCCCCGCCGGTCGCGCCGGCGTAGTACCAGCCGGTCACGGGATGGCCCTGCTTGGCGCCGCACCCGGCCGTGGTGGTGAAAGTGCCGGTCAACTGCCCGTTCGGGCCGACCGCGCTGATCGCCAGGATGGAGCCGTCCTCATTGATCCAGGACGAGCCCGCCGTGATCTTCATCGGCGGCGACGCCGGGGTCTGGGCCGAGACCGGCGACAACACCACACCAGCAATCACGAATCCCAGCAAAGCCGCGGACGCGGCGATCCTCCTCGATCCGAGCCACATGGCCATCCTCCCTTTGTTACGCGGCCGCCACAACATCGTGGTCACTTAAGGCCGATATCCACGCATCGAGGTAGTAGATTGATAATCCTGACCTTCCGGCCCGAAGAGAAGCGTCGCCGGCACATCCGGGTAAGGGAACCGCCGACCAGATCCGCGTTATAAGAAACCGTCCCGCTCGGTTTACAGTCACACCGCCTAAAATCTGGGCAGAGCGGCAATGCTTTTCAGGTCGAATGGCTGTCCGGGCGGGTTGGCGCGAACTTTGCTCCAACAGGGCAAGGGCTTGGGCGTTCGATGAAAGCTGGGGGAGCCTGAATGGGTTTGGCCTTCGACGAGATGAAGGGCCAGGACGGTGCGGTGCGCCCGGCCTATGGCGAGTTGGCGCGCTGGCTCGAGGAAGTGCCGCCCGACGTGCTCGATTATCGCCGTCGGGAGGCCGAGCTGATCTTCCGCCGCATCGGCATCACCTTCGCTGTTTATGGCGAGGCGGACGCCCAGGAGCGGCTGATCCCCTTCGACGTCATCCCCCGCATCATGGCCGGTGCCGAATGGCGGCTCCTGGAGAAGGGGCTCACCCAGCGGGTCAAGGCGCTCAACGCCTTCATCAAGGACATCTACAACGACCGCGAGATCCTGCGCGCCGGCATCGTCCCGGACGACCTCGTCTTCCGCAATCCGGCCTTCCGCCCGGAGATGAGCGGCCAGAAGGTCCCGCACGACATCTATGTGCAGATCGCCGGCATCGACATCGTCCGCGTCGATGCCGAAACCTTCTACGTGCTCGAAGACAATGCCCGCACGCCCTCCGGCGTCTCCTACATGCTGGAGAACCGCGAGATCATGATGCGGCTCTTCCCCGAGC
>JANLJK010000201.1 GCA_029255525.1 Pseudolabrys sp. | reverse complement strand
CGACGCGAACGACGCCGTCTTCATCATGGATAAGGTGCTGGTTCCGTGGGAGAACGTGTTTGTCTACGCTGACATGGACAAGGCGAACAACTTCTTTCCGCGCACCGGCTTTCTGCCGCGCTTCGTCGTGCACGGCTGCACACGGCTTGCCGTCAAGCTCGACTTTATCTCTGGCCTGCTACTCAAGGCCATCGAAGCCGCCGGCACCAAGGATTATCGCGGCGTGCAGGCCAATGTCGGCGAGGTGATCGCCTGGCGCAACCTGTTTTGGGGGCTGTCGGACGCGATGGTGCGCGATCCAAAACCGTGGATCAGCGATTATGTGCTGCCAAACATGGATCCCGGCAACGCCTATCAGATCATCGCCACCATGGCCTATACGCGCGTCAAATATCTCATCGAGCAGACGGTCGCGTCCGGGCTGATTTATCTCAACAGCCATGCGCGCGATTTTCAGAACCCGGAAATCCGCCCCTATCTCGACCAGTATCTGCGCGGCTCCAATGGCTACAAGGCCGAGGAACGCGTGAAGCTGCTCAAGCTGTTGTGGGACGCGCTCGGCACCGAATTCGCCGGCCGGCACGAGCTCTACGAGATCAATTACGGCGGCTCGACTGAGGAGATCCGCCGCTATTGCCTGTTCGGCGCGCAGGCCTCCGGCAACGCCGACCGCTTCAAGGGCTTCGCGGAAGAATGCATGGCCGAATACGACCTCGATGGCTGGAAGGTGCCCGATCTCAGCGATCCGGGTGAGCTCAGCTATCACATGCTACGTGGCGCTACGTAAGAACCAAGCAACCGAAACACCGCATGGCCGCGATCCTCGCGCTGGAAAACATCTCGAAACGCTTTGGCGCCATCGTTGTCGCCGACGGCATCGACCTCACGCTCGACGAGGGCGAGGCACTCGGCGTGCTCGGACCGAACGGCGCCGGCAAGACCACTCTGTTTGGCATGGCGACCGGCACGGTGCGGCCGGACTCCGGCCGCGTGCTATTCGCCGGCCAGGACATCACGCATCAACCGCCGCAGCAGCGCTGCCGGCTGGGCCTCGCGCGTTCGTTCCAGATCCCGCAGCCCTTCTCCGGCATGACCGTGTTCGAGAATGTCGTGGTCGCGGCCGCCTTCGGCAATAATGAACGCGAGAAGGCGGTCTATGACCGCTGCGCTGAATTGCTTGAACGATGTAGCCTCATCGACAAAGCCAATAAGCGCGCCGGCGGGTTGACCTTGCTCGACCGCAAACGCCTGGAGTTGGCACGCGCGCTAGCCACCAAGCCGCGCGTACTGCTGCTCGACGAGGTGGCTGGCGGGCTGACCGAGCACGAATGCACGACGCTCGTCGCGCTCATCAAGGATGTGCGCCGAGGCGGCGTGTCGATCGTCTGGATCGAGCATGTGGTGCATGCGCTGCTCGCCACCATCGACCGGCTGGTCGTGCTGCACGGCGGCAAGCTGATCGCGCAGGGCGATCCGCAGACGGTCATCAAGAGCCCGCAGGTGGCGGAGATCTATATGGGGATAGAGGCGGATGCGTAACTATGCTTGTCATTCCGGGGTGCGGCCGAAGGCCGCGAGCCCGGAATCCATACGCCGCAGCGCTGCGGATTATGGATTCCGGGCCCGCCACTTCGTGGCGCCCCGGAATGACGAGGAAGCGTCACGATGAGCACCCCTCTTCTTCACGTGACCGCCATCGACGCCTTCTACGGCGACTTCCAGGCTTTGTTCGGCGTGTCTCTCGCCGTCGAAGCCGGGCAGGTAGTGGCCGTCATCGGCGCCAATGGCGCCGGCAAGAGTACCTTGCTGCGCACGATCGCCGGGCTGATGCATCCGCGCCGCGGCGATATCGCCTTCGACGGCGCCAGCATCGCGCAGATGCCGGCTTTCGATGTGGTCAAGCGCGGCGTCGCGCTGGTGCCGGAAGGCCGGCGGCTGTTTCCCTCGCTTAGCGTCGAGGAAAACCTGCTGATCGGCGGCCAGTCGAAGCGGCCCGGTCCGTGGACGCTGCAACGCATCTACAATCTCTTCCCCGTGCTGGCCGAGCGGCGGCATTTGCCGGCCACGTCTTTGTCCGGCGGACAGCAGCAGATGGCCGCGATCGGCCGCGCGCTGATGTCGAACCCGCGGCTCATGTTATGCGACGAGATCAGCTTGGGCCTCGCGCCGATCATCGTGCGCGACATCTATGCCCGGCTGCCGGAGATCGCCGGCGAAGGCCTGTCGCTCGTCATCGTCGAGCAGGACATCGTGCAAGCGCTACGCGCGGCGAGCCATGTCTACTGCCTGCAGGAGGGTCGCGTCGCCCTCGAAGGCGAGGCCAAGGGCCTGACGCGCGAGGCCATCTCGGCGGCCTATTTCGGGGTGTGAGGGGGATGATAGACCGCACTCATATTTATCCGCCGTCATGGCCGGGCTTGTCCCGGCCATCCACGTCTTGCTTCGTTAACGGCAAGAAAGACGTGGATGCCCGGCACAAGGCCGGGCATGACGGAGCAAGTGGCAACGCATTACAATGACCCTCTGGCTCAACATCATCCTACAAGGCGTGCTGATTGGCGGGCTTTACGCCATGTTCGCCGCCGGGCTATCGCTGATCTTCGGCGTCATGCGACTCGTCAACATCGCGCATGGCGACCTCATCGTGCTCGCGGCCTACGTCGCACTGATGGTAACGACCGGGCTTGGCCTCGATCCTCTCACCTCGCTGGTACTGGTGGTGCCGGCGATGGCCCTGATCGGCTACGCTCTACAACGCGGCCTCTTGAACCGCACGCTCGGCGACGACCTACTGCCGCCACTGCTCGTGACCTTCGGCCTATCGATCATCATCCAGAACGGCCTGTTGGAATTGTTCACCGCCGATAGCCGCAAGCTGCAGGCGGGCACGCTCGAAGTGCTGACCTTCCAGGCGCTGCCCGGCGTGTGGGTCGGTGCGCTGCCGCTCATCCAGTTTGCCGTCGCGGTTGTCGTCATCGCCGGCTTGCAGATTCTCTTCTACAAGACCGCGCTCGGCCGCGCCTTCCGCGCCACCTCCGACGACCAGGCGGTGGCGCAACTCATGGGCCTCGACACCCGCCATGTCTTCGCCATGGCCATGTCGCTGTCGCTCGCCGTGGTCGCCATCGCCGGCGTGTTCCTCGCCGTGCGCGCCAATTTCGATCCCTCCATCGGCCCGGCGAGGCTGATCTTCGGCTTCGAAGCTGTGATCATCGGCGGTCTCGGCAGCCTGTGGGGCACGCTGATCGGCGGCGTCATCCTCGGCGTCTCGCAGGCCATCGGTGCGCAGATCGATCCGGGCTGGCAATTGCTCGCCGGGCACATCGCCTTCCTTGTCATCCTGGCGTTGCGGCCGCAGGGCTTTTTCCCGAAGGTGTCGCATTGAGCACGGTCCAGCACGCTACCCGCTCGAGCCATATCGGCATCGCCATCATCGCCATCGGCTTCGTCGTGTTGACCGCGGCGCCGGCCTGGGGCGACCGCAACACGCTGCGGCTGCTGGCCGAGCTGTTCACCTATCTGGCGCTGGCCAGCCTGTGGAATCTGCTCGCCGGCTATGCCGGGCTGGTTTCGGTCGGCCAGCAGGCTTTCGTCGGCTTTGGCGGCTATCTCTTGTTCGCGCTCGCCATGCTCGCGGGCGTGCACCCGATCGCCGCGATCTTCATCGCCGGACCCGTCGCCGCGCTGTTGGCGGTGCCGGTGGCCGCGCTCATCTTCCGCTTGCGCGGCGCCTACTTCGCCATCGGCACCTGGGTCGTCGCTGAAGTCTTCCGCCTGCTTGCCTCGCAGATATCGGCACTCGGCGGCGGCTCCGGCATCAGCCTGCCAGCGGCCGTGGTCATCGCCATGGCGCCGACCCGGCAGATACGCGAATTCGAGATCTATTGGCTGGCGCTCGGCCTCGCCGTCATGGTCCTCGCCGCCATCGTCGTCCTGCTGCGCTCGCGCCACGGCCTCGCGCTGACCGCCCTGCGCGACAACGAGCTCGCCGCCCAAAGCAACGGCATCGACGTCGGCCGCATCAAACTGATCGTCTATGTGCTGGTAGCGGCCGGCACCGCCATGGTCGGCGCGCTGATCTTCCTGATGAAGCTGCGTATCTCGCCCGACACTGCCTTCAGCGTCAACGACTGGACGGCCTTCGTCATCTTCATCGTCGTCGTCGGCGGCATCGGCCGCGTCGAGGGGCCGGTGATCGGCACCGTCATTTTCTTCGTCATGCGGCAGACGCTGGCTGATCTCGGCAGCCTTTATCTGCTCATCATGGGCGCGGTGGCCATCGTCGTCATGCTGGCGGCGCCGAAGGGCCTGTGGGGGCTATTGGCCGACCGCTTCGGCTGGCAGGCATTACCGCTGCAGCGGCGGCTGGTGCTGGAGCCCAAGGAGAAGCGGCTATGAGTCCGATCATCGACATCTACTGCCACATCTACCCGGACCGCTTCTTCCAGGAGATGACCAAGGTTGCGCCGAGCTTGACCAATATCGGCAAGAGGCTGCGCGGCATCCCTAAGCTGTTCAATCTCGACGCGCGTTTCAAGGAGATGGACCAGTTCGGCGACTATCGCGAGATCATCTCATTGCCCAATCCGGCGATCGAGGACATCGCGCCCCCGGACATCGGCCTCAACCTCGCGCGCATCGCCAACGACTCGATGGCCGAATTGTGCCGCAAGCATCCCGAGCGCTTTCCCGCTTTCGCCGCCGCGCTCTGCCTGACCGACATTGAGGGCTCGGTCGCCGAGGCGCGCCGCGCCATCAAGGACCTCGGCGCGCGCGGCGTGCTGCTTTATACGAACGTGGCCGGCGAACCGCTGGACGACCCTAAGTTCGAGCCGATCTTCAAGACGATCGCCGAGCTCGACGCCGTGGTCTGGCTGCATCCTGTCGGCACCGCGGCGATGCCCGATTATCCATCCGAGAAGAAATCCCGCTTCGAGATGTGGTGGTGCTTCCACTGGCCCTACGAGACATCGGTCGCCATGGTCCGCATGGTGTTCTCAGGGCTCCTCGACCGCTACCCGAAGCTCAAGATCGTCACGCACCATCTCGGTGGCATGATCCCGTATTACGACGGCCGCGTCGGCAAGGGCCTTGAAGTACTCGGCCAGCGCACCTCGGACGAGGACTATTCGCAGATCCTGCCGTCACTGAAGCGACCGCATATGGATTATCTGCACGACTTCTAT
>JANLJK010000200.1:64187-69096 GCA_029255525.1 Pseudolabrys sp. | reverse complement strand
TTCTCCCGATCGCAAGGGAGAAGGGCACGCTTCGCAGGCGTGTCGGGCGGCCGCGCCGGCCGCTCGGGAGGGTTCGCACCCCTCCGCGTTTCTCGGCGCTCCGCTTCCCCTCGCTTTTTTGCGGGGGCTTTCCCCGGGCCTCCCGTTCGGGGCCAGGCGACCGGCTTTCCCCGGGCCTCGATCAAACAACAGGGGCGGCGCAGCGTTGGCTTTTGCCGAGCCCGCCGCGAAAACAGGCAAAAACCCCCGCAAAAATTGATTCCGCCGCCCGCTCTTGCCCGCACCCGCGAGGGCCTATAATCACCCCGAGAGAATTCTGTGAGGAGAACAAGATGTCGCAACCGGCCGAAAAGCGCCCGTCCAAGCCTGCCATGCTGAAAGACAATGCCTTCGTCTGGGAGGATCCGCTCAATATCGAGGGCGATCTCACCGAGGAAGAGCGCATGGTGCGCGACACGGCGAAGGGCTTTTCCGACGACTACCTGATGCCGCGCGTCATCAAGGCCTATTCGGAAGAGAAGTACGACCCCGACATGATGCGCGAGATGGGCAAGCTCGGCCTGCTCGGGCCGACGATCCCCGAGGAATACGGCGGCGCCGGCCTCGGTTATGTCGCTTACGGCCTGATCGCCCGCGAAGTCGAGAAGGTCGACTCCGGCTATCGCTCGGCCATGTCGGTGCAGTCCTCGCTGGTCATGTATCCGATCTATGCCTACGGCAATGAAGCCCAGCGCATGAAGTATCTGCCGAAGCTCGCCTCGGGCGAGTTCATTGGCTGCTTCGGCCTCACCGAGCCGGATTACGGCTCCGACCCCGGCTCGATGATCACCCGCGCCGAGAAGGTTGCCGGCGGCTACAAGCTCAACGGCGCCAAGACCTGGATCTCCAATTCGCCGGTCGCCGACGTGGCAGTGGTGTGGGCCAAGCTCGACGGCGTCATCCGCGGCTTCATCGTCGATCGCGGCACGCCGGGCTTCTCGACGCCGAAGATCGAAGGCAAGCTGTCGCTGCGCGCCTCGATCACCGGCGAGATCGTGCTCGCCGATTGCGTCGTGCCGGAAGAGAACCTGCTGCCGAACGTGAAGGGCCTCGCCGGTCCCTTTGGCTGCCTCAACAACGCCCGCTACGGCATCGCCTGGGGCGCCATGGGCGCGGCCGAGTTCTGCTGGCATCGCGCGCGCCAATACGTGCTCGACCGCAAGCAGTTCAACCGGCCGCTCGCCGCCAACCAGCTCGTGCAGAAGAAGCTCGCCGACATGCAGACCGAGATCGCGCTCGGCCTTGCCGGCGTGCTGCGCCTCGGCCGCATGCTGGAGCAGGGCAAGGCGGCGCCGCCGTCGATCTCGCTGATGAAGCGCAACAACTGCGGCAAGGCGCTCGACATCGCCCGCGTCGCCCGCGACATGCATGGCGGCAACGGCATCTCGGAAGAGTATCACGTGATGCGCGTGCTCTCGAACCTCGAGACGGTGAACACCTATGAGGGCACGCACGACATCCACGCGTTGATCCTCGGCCGCGCGCAGACGGGTATTCAGGCGTTTTTCTAAGCGCCCGCAATGCTGCGCCGCGCGTTCGCGCGCGGCGCAGAGGAATGACATGACCCTCCATTCCATCCTCATGCTCGTTCTCGCCGGTGTCGGTGGCGGCATGTTGTCATCGATGGTCGGTGGCGCGGCGGTGGTCACCTATCCGGCGTTGCTCGCCGCCGGCATCCCGCCGCTCACGGCGACGACCTGCAATCTCACCGCGTCGTTTCCCGGCGTTTTCCTCGCCGCGCTCTCCGACCGCAAGCAGCTCCCGCCGTTCGATCGCGCCTTCATCGGCATGCTGGCCGCCTCGATGATCGGCGCGGCGCTGGGCGCCGGCCTGCTGCTGCTGACGCCGCAGCGGGTGTTCGCGCTGCTCATCCCCGTGCTGCTCGGCTTCGCCACGGTGCTTTGCGCTGTCGCCGAGCCGGTCGGCCAATGGCTGCACGCGCGCGCGCTCAAGCAGGGCCGCACCATCGACTTCAGCGTCACCAATTTGAAGATGCTTTTGCCGGTGTCGTTCTACGGCGGCTATTTCGGCGCCGGGGTCGGCGTGCTGCTGTTAGGGGTCATGTCGGTGGCGACGCGCGGCGACTATCGCTCGGCCAATGTCGCCAAGAACCTGGTCGGCAGCCTCAACAGCGGCACCGCGGCGGCGATCTTCATCCTGCACGGCGAGGTGATCTGGCCGCAGACTTTGGCGCTCGCGGCCGGCACCGTCGCCGGCGGCGTCGCGGGCGCCTGGCTGGCGCGCATCCTGCCGCGCTCGGTCATGCGCGTCGCTGTGGTCGCTACCGGGGCGGCGCTGACGGCGTATTTCGCCTGGCGCTATTGGTTCTAAAGGTCATTCCGGGCGCGGCCGTTGGGCCGCGAACCCGGAATCCAGAGACGAAGTCTGAAGATGTTTTTGGGGCTACCGCTTCATCTGCATCCGCAAGGTTTCGGCGACCGCCTGGTCGAAGGAATCGCCTTTGCGTTGCGGTGCCTTCTTGGCCTGCTCGATCACATAGCCGTCGCGCTTCTTGACCAGCGCGGCCATGCGTTCGTTGAGCGTGACGCGCTTGGCCATGGTCTTGTCGATCGTCGCCTCGCGCTCGGCCGCGCTCATCTTGCGCATCGTCTCGGGCATGTCCTCGTCCTTGACGGTGTCGAGCTTCTGCCGGCCGGCCTTGACGTCGGCGACCAGATCACCAGATCCGGTAATCGCTGCGCCGGCGCTCTTGGCGGCGTTGCGCGACATGTAGCCCGACATCTCGGCCGCGACCGGTGCGGGTGCTGCGGATGCCTGCTTCACCTTCTGCTCCACGTCGCTGCGCTGCTTGCGCGGGCCGTAAGGGATCACCGTGCCGTTGATCTCGTTCTGCAATTCAATGATCTCTACGTCGTAGGGCGTCTCGATCAGCACGATATGGCCGCCGTCCTGCGGGATCGGAATGTAGCGGCCATTGCCCATCTGCGCGATCTCGCGCCAGACGCGCTCGGTGTCGCGCGCGCCACCGGCCTGCACGGCATTGACGAGAATGCCGCGCTCGCGCGCGATGCGCATGACCTCTTGATATTTGACGTCCTGTGCATAATCCATGTGCGGCGGCGCGTCGCCGACCAGGAACAGGATGCGGCTGATCTCCTCGCCTTGCGTCCACGACAGCTTGGTGACGCCGACATGCAGCGCCTCGTTCACGCTTTCCGGCCAGTCGCCGCCACCGCGTGCCTTCAGCTCCAAGAGGTTGGCGTAGAGATCCTGGATGTCGGTCGTCAGCGGGAACGTCTTGGTGACGTATTCGTCGCCGATGTCGCGATAGGCGACGAGGCCCATGCGGATGTCGGCGCCGGGATTCTCATCAATGATGGTGGTCGCGATCGACCAGATCTTGCGTTTGGCGCCTTCGATCAGCGGCCCCATCGAGCCGGTCGTGTCGAGCACGAAGGCGACCTCGACGACGGGCTTCTCGCCCGTGCGCACGGCGGCTTGGGCAGATGGGACAAGCGCAAGCACAAAAAAGGCGAGGGCAGTGGCCCTCGCGCCGATCGTGATCATGGAAGCACCCCTTGTTGGAAGGAATCTTTGGCGGAACAATCCTTCCCAGGCATCCGGGCTTCCCAAGGCCGGAACTGCGGCTCGCGACCGGCCGATTTATGGCGGATTTTGGCGCCGTTTGTACGTCGCCTTGAAGCGCGATATGAAATCGCGCGGTAGGGAAGCCTGAAAAGCACCATGAAAATCGACGGAAAAGCCACACGCACGATCTGGGTCGAAGCGGACGGCGCCACGGTCGGTATCATCGATCAGACATTATTGCCGCACCGCTTCGTTGCCGCGAAGCTCGCGACGCTGGACGAGGCGGCGCACGCCATAAAGTCGATGCAGGTGCGCGGCGCGCCGTTGATCGGCGCAGCCGCGGCCTATGGGATGTGGCTGGCGCTGAAGGCCGACGCCTCGGATGAAGCGCTGGGGCATGCTTACACGGTGCTGCACGCCACGCGGCCGACGGCGATCAACCTCAAATGGGCCCTCGATGAGATGATGGCCGCGGTGCGCAACCGTCCGCGCGCCGAGCGCGCTCTGGCTGCGCTCACCCGAGCCAACGAAATCGCCGAGGAAGACGTCGCCATCAACCAGGCCATCGGCCGCAATGGTTTGAAGCTGATCGAGGCGATCGCCGCGCAGAAAAAGAACGGTGCGTGCGTCAACGTGCTCACCCACTGCAATGCCGGCTGGCTGGCTACCGTCGACTGGGGCACCGCCACGGCGCCGATCTACATGGCGCACGACAAGGGCCTGCCCATCCATGTCTTCGCCGACGAGACCCGGCCGCGCAACCAGGGCGCATCACTCACCGCCTGGGAGCTCAATAAGCACGGCGTTGCGCACACCGTCATCCCGGATAACACCGGCGGCCATCTGATGCAGCACGGCCTGGTCGACCTGGTCATTGTCGGCACCGACCGCGTCACCGCGCAGGGCGACGTCTGCAACAAGATCGGTACTTATTTGAAGGCCTTGGCGGCAGCCGACAATAACGTGCCGTTCTATGTGGCGCTGCCGTCGCCGACCATCGACTTCACGGTGAGCGACGGTGTCGCCGAAATCCCGATCGAGCAGCGCGGGCCGGAAGAGGTCGCGATGATGACCGGCAAGACTTTAGACGGCCGCATCGAGACGGTGCAGGTGGTGCCGGACGGTTCGCCCGTCGCCAATTATGCCTTCGACGTGACGCCGGCGCGCCTCGTCACCGGGCTGATCACCGAACGCGGCGTGCTCAAGCCGGATCGCGCGGCGCTGAAAGCCGCCTTCCCGGAGCGTGCCTGATTTCGCTAGAATGATGCCATGAGCTTTCCCGCTCAGAAACTCGAATTGCCGGTTGACGGCCGCCAGTCGG